>CAJMQD010000013.1 GCA_905215425.1 uncultured bacterium | reverse complement strand
ACACCGGCGTAAACACCAGGGTGATGATGGTGGAGATCACCATACCGCTCATCATGGTGATGCCCATGTCGCTCATCATCTCGCTGGCCCCCTCGGTCATGCCCAAGGCCATGGGGACCAGGGCCAGAATGGTGGTCAGGGTGGTCATCAGCACCGGACGCACACGCAGGGGGCAGGCGTGGAGGATGGCCTCCTCCCGGCTCTCTCCCCGCTCCCGCCGCTGGCGGATGTAATCCACCAGGATGATGGAGGCGTTGACCACCGTGCCCGCCAGCATGATCAGGGCCACCAGAGAGATCATGGACAGGTCCCGGCCGGCCAGAGGCAGGGCAAACAGGGCTCCGCCGAAGGCCACGGGCAGGATCATCATCACGATCACCGGCATGAGGAAGGACTCAAACTGGCTGGCCAGCACGAAGTACACCAGTCCCAGGGCCACCAGCAGGGCCAGCAGCAGGTCGTTGAAGTTCTCCGTCATGTCCGTATAGGCGCCGCTGATCTGGGCGGTATAGCCCTCCGGCATGGTATAGCCGTCCAGGATCTTCTGCACCTGGCGGGTGACGGCGGTCAGGTCGCCGCTCAGGCTGCTGCCGGTGACGGAGACCTGACGGGACTGGTCCACACGGGTGATGGTCTGGGGGGCCAGCTCCACATTCACCTCCGCCACGGCGGACAGGGGCACGGTGCCCCCGTAGGGGGTGGAGATGGCCATGGAGCGCAGGGCGTCCAGACTCTTGGCGGCGGCCCCGCTGCCCCGGATGACCACATCGATCTCCTTGTTGTCGATGGTCACGGTGGTGGCGGTGGAGCCGGTGAGCTCCGACCGCACCGCCGCGCCCACGCCGGCGGCGGTGAGCCCGTACTGGGCGGCGGCGTCCCGGCGCATGGTCACAGTGACCTGGGGCACCTGCCGGGCCAGAGAGCTGGTCACGTCCACCGCGTCGGGCAGCTGACCGATCTGCTGGGCCAGGTCGTTGGCGATCAGGGCCAGGGTGGCGTTGTCCGTACCGGTGATGTCCACGCTGATGTCAGACCCGCTGCTCATCATGGAGGTCATATCAGAGGAGGAGATGGTGATCTCACACCCCGCAATGTCCTGCAGCAGGGGGCGCAGGTCGTTGGCCACGTCGTCCACGCCCCGGTCCCGCTTGCTCTTATCCACCAGCACCAGGTTCACCGAGCCGCTCTCCCCCTGGGCGGTGTAGTACAGATAGTCCAGCTCGGGCACGTTGTCCATGCAGATCGCAGAGACGCGCTCCGAGATGGCGGAGGTGTCGTCCAGCTCGCTGCCCGTGGGCATGGAGATGGACACAGACAGCATCCCCATGTCCATATCGGGCATCAGCACCGCCTTGGTGCTGGCGCAGGCGGCCACAAACAGCACCACCAGGCCCACGGATACCAGCATACCCTGCCACAGGTGCCGGACGAAGTAGCCCAGCGCCCTCTGATAAAGTGCCATGAGCTTTCCCCCCAGCCCCATGTGCTTCTTCTTCCCCGCCTGGCGCTCCAGCTCCCTCTGGATGCGCCTGTCGTCCAGCAGGAAGTAGCACAGCAGGGGCACCAGAGTGACGGAAATGGCCAGCGAGGACAGGATCAGGAAGGAGATGGTCAGGCAGAAATCCCGGAAGATCATCTCCGCAATGCCCCCGCAGAAGGACAGGGGGACGAACACGGCCACGGTGGTCAGGGTGGAGGCCGTCAGGGACAGGAACACCTCGCGGGTGCCCTCCACGCAGGACTCCATGCGGCTGCGGCCCTCGCCGGCGTAGCGGTAGATGTTCTCCAGCACCACGATGGAGTTGTCCACGATCATGCCCACGCCCATGGCGATGCCCCCGAGACTCATCATGTTCAGGGTGATGCCGAAGGCGTTCATCAGCACAAACACCGCCAGGATACATACGGGCATGGACACGGAGATGGTGGCCGTGGCCCCCACCCGCCGCAGGAACAGGAACACCACCACGGCGGCCAGCAGCACCCCCAGGAAGATGTTGTTGATGGCGGAATTCACCGCCATGTTGATGTAGTCAGAGGCCAGATAGGCCACGGTGTACTGCACGGCGGAATTCTTCTGCTGCAGCTGCTCCAGGGCTTTCACCACCGCCTTGGAGGTGGCCACCTCGTTGCCCCCGGACTGCTTGGTCACCTGGAGGATGACGCAGGGGGTGCCGTCCACCTTGGCGATGGCAGAGGGGTCGGCGTTCTCCAGCTGGACGTTGGCCACCTCGTTCAGCCGCACCCGTCCGCCGGTGGGCAGGGGCAGGATCAGGTTGGCCACGTCGTCCACGCTGCGGAACTTGGCGTTGGTGGACACCGTAAGGGTCTGGCTGCCGTACTCCACATCGCCGGCGGGGAACAGCAGGTTTTCCGCCGTGAGCATCTGGGCGATGTAGCTGTTGGACAGGCCGTACCCCGCCGCCCGGGCGGAGTCCACCTCCACGGCGATCTGCTGCTCCACACCGCCGGAGACCGTGACCTGAGCCACGCCCTCCACCCGCTCCAGGGCGGGCACCACTGTGTCCTCCGCCAGGGCCTGCACCTGGGTCAGGCTGTCCCCCTTCAGACCGATCACCGCCGTGGGCAGCAGGTCGCTGATGTTGATGTTCAAGATCATAGGGTCCATGGCCCCGTCAGGCAGGGAGAGCATGTCGAACTTCTCCCGCAGCTTGGTGGCGGCGATGTCCAGGTCGGTGCCGTCCACATAGGTGACCTGAAGCTGGCTGACCCCGTCGGAGGAGGAGGAGCTCACCGACTCCACGCCGGGGACGGACATGACGGCCGACTCCAGGGGCCGGGTGACCAGCTGCTCCATGTCGCTGGGGTTGGCGCCGTTGTAGTAGCAGATGACCACGGCGGCGGGGGCCTCCACAGCGGGCAGCAGGGACATCTGCAGCTGCCCGGTAAAGGCCACGCCGAACACGGTGATCATAATAAAGGCCATCAGGGTGGTAACCTTGTGCTTGATACAGAACTTGGGAATGTTCATCCTCCGTCATCCCTCCCCGGACACGATCCGCACCGGGTCGCCGTCACTCAGATAGGACTGGCCCACGGTCACCAGCTGCTGCCCGGCGGTCAGGCCGGAGGTGACCTCCGTCACGCCGCTGCCCATCATGCCCAGCGTCACCTCCACATACTTGGCGGCGCCGTCCTCCACCACAAAGACGTAGCGGGTGTCGCCCCGGGTCAGCACGGCCTGAGAGGGCACGGTGATCACCCCGTCGGCCCGGTCCGTGTGGAAGGTCACCTCGGCAAACATGCCCGACAGCAGGCCGGATACCTCCGCCGGAACGGAAATGGTGACGGTATACAGCTGGGTCTGCATATTGGCCGCCTTCTCCACAGAGCGGACAGTACCGGAGAACTGCGCTCCCGCGGCGGACACCGTCACATCGGCCTGGTCCCCGATGGCCAGCTTGGGCACCAGGGCCTCAGACACGGACACGGTGATCTTCATCTGCTCCGCCCCGTTGATCACGGCCACGGGCATAGAGGCGGACACATAGCCGTTCTCTGTGGCGGACAGGGATACCAGCGTGCCGGATACAGGGGCGATCACGTTGCCCTTGCTGTCCACATCCTGCAGCACCTGGTCCAGCTGCTGCACATTGGACTTGTAGCTCTGCATCCCGGCCTCCAGCTGGCTCAGGGCGGTCTCCCGCTGGTTTTTGGCCCCCATAAGGGTGAGCTCCGCCTGGTCGATCTCCGCCTGAGAGGCTGCGCCGATGTCAAACAGGGCCTTGGTGTCCTTCAGGTTCTTCTCGTACAGGGCAATTTGCTTGTCCAGCACCGCCTTCTGGTCGGCGTAGCTGTTCACGGTGGAGTCGTAAGTGATCTTGGCGGCGTTATAGGCGGCGATGGTGCTGGCCAGATCCAGGGTGCAGATCTTGTCCCCGGCCTTCACCTCGTCCCCCGCCTCCACATATACGGCGGTACACTTGGCGGCGGCCGCCACCATAATGGAGGTCTGACTGTCCGCCGCCACCTTGCCGGACACATGGTTGTCCGTGGCAATGGAGCTCAGCTCAACCTGCTGCACCTGCACAGCCACGCCCACGGCGGCGTCATCCTGCTGGGAGGAGTCGTCCTCCTTGCTCTGACAGCCGGTCATGGCCAAGGCCATGGCTCCGGCCACAGTGAGAGATAAAAAACGTTTCCAATTCATGGCCTATGCCCTCCGTCAATTCGCAATGCCGTACTCCACGGCCCACCGGTAGTTGTTGTAAGCGGTAAACAGGCTGCGCTGGGCGCTGTCCACCTTGTCCTGGGCCGCGGCCAGGTCGTCCTTGGCCGTCAACAGGGCATTTTTAGCGATGGTCCCCTGCTGATACTTCAATTCCTGGGCGGCATAGGTGTCCTTCTGCACCGCCAGCGCGGTCTCGGCCGCGTCCAGCACCTGCTGGCCGTCCTTCACCTTGTCATACAGGCCCCGGAAGGTCAGCTCAAAGCCGGTCACCGCGGCCTGATAGGTGTACTGGGCCGCCTGCCAGGTGTGCTGGGCCTGAACATACTGGTACTTCTTCTCGTTGTGGTTGTACTCCTTCCCCGCGTCGTCAAAGTCCTCCTTGGCGTCGTCCAGGGTGTTTTTGGCGTCGTAGAGGGTCCAGCTCTTCTCCTTGGCGGCGGCCATGTCCTTCTCCAGATCCATGGCCGTCACCTGCTGGGCGGTCACCGCCGGCAGACTGCCCAGCTTCAGCGTCCCGGTCAGGTCACGTCCGGTCATAAACTCCAGCCCCATCAGGCCGCTGCGGGCCTGCATGGCATAGGTCTCCCGCTGGCTGGCCAGGCTGTCCCGGCCGGACTTCACCTGCTTCAGGGCCAGGGCGGAGATCTGGCCCAGCTCATACCGCAGCTCCAGCTCCTCCACCTGCCGGTCCAGGGCGGCCAGGGAGCGGTCCACGGTGTCCAGGGCGGCGTCCAGCTCCACCAGCTGGGCGTAGGTGGCCTGGGCCAGCCGCACCTCGCTGTCGGTCATGTTTTTCAGCATCCGCACGTTGTCGTCCACGGTCTTCTGGGTCTTTCCGTCCTTCAGATTGTCATACTGCTCCCGCACCGCGTCGTAGGCGCTCTGCAAAGACTGGCGGGCGGAGGAGGTCATCATACTGCTCATGGCGCCCATGCCCGTCTGAAGGGCGTTCACCGCCCCGTACAGGTACTGGTCCTGGGGTGAGGCCTTATAGTTTGGGTCAGTAAACAGGTAACTGTAATCCGGTCCGCTGCCGCTGCTGCCCCCGCCCATCAGCTGCCACTGCTGGTTGGCGATGGAGTTCAGCTGATCCCGCAGGTCCTCCTTCAGCTTGTCAAAGTCGGTGGCCCGGGCGGCAGCGATGTTCTCCTCTAAAATCAGGATCTTCAGATCCCCGGCCCGCACCTGCGTCTCCAGCTGGTCCCAGGTGAGGACGCCGGTGGGGGCGGCGGTCTGTCCGCTCTCCCCCTCCGGGTCGGCCTTCTCCTGCTCCGGCTGGGGGATGTCCTGACTGGGCTTGCTCTCAGGCTCCGTCTGCCCCTGGTTCTGGCCCACGTCCAGAGTCTCCTCCTGCTGAACGGACTGAGCCGTGGGATCCGTCTGCCCCGGCTCGTCGGCCAGGGCCGCCGCCCCCAAAGACAGGGCCAGGGCCGCCGTCAACGCGGCGGCTATGTAGCGTTTTTTCATGGTGTTTCCTCCTAACTATGGGCTGCGGGCTCAGCGGGCTTGGCGCAGCCCAGACGCAGCAGCTCCATCCGCTGCCGCAGCTGCTCCCGCAGGGCAGCCGCCCGCTCCGGCGTGCGCAGGATCTCCATCAGGGTATAGCCCATGGCGGAGACCGCGAAAAAGAAGATATCCTCCAGAAATTCCGGGTCGTCCCGCCGCAGCTGGGCGGTGTTCACCCGGGCCATCACATCCTCGGGCAGCAGCCGCTCCGGCCGGGGCAGGAACTGGAACACATCCGTCCCCTGATTCATCCCCACGATCCGGGCAAAGCGCCTCACCTGGGGGTCCAGCTCCCCCTCGCCGCCCTCAGCCCAATCCATGATCCGCATAGGCAGCTGGAAGAGGTCGCCCTCCCCCTGCTCCAGACACTGGGTCAGCTTCTCCTTCAGGCTGTTCTGCAGGCTCTCCACCATATACAGAAACAGCTCCTCCTTGTCGGCAAAATACTGGTAAAAGCTGCCCCTGGGGATCTGGGCCGCCTGGATGATCCGGTTGATGGATACCTTCGCATAGGGGGTGTTGGAAAACTCCTCCCACGCCACCTCCATCAGCCGGCTGCGTTTTTCTTCCGGCAATCGAAAAAAAGTTCCGGTAGGCACTGTGCTCTCTCCTTTTATGACAATCTGTCACTTTGTGACAACCTGTCACTTATTATACGCATACCCACCAGCCCTGTCAACGAAAGATTCTGTAAACACTTTATGACAATGACACAAAAAACCCCGGGGCCGCTTTCGCGGCCCCGGGGTGGAGTCAGACCTTAATTCAGCACTTCTCGAAGATGGTGGCAACGCCCATACCGCCGCCGATGCACAGGGTGGCCAGGCCCTTCTTGGCCTCGTCCCGCTTGAGCATCTCGTGCAGCAGGGTGACGATGATCCGGGCGCCGGAGGCACCGACGGGGTGACCCAGAGCGATGGCGCCGCCGTTGACGTTCACCTTGCTCATGTCGAAGCCCAGCTCCCGGGCCACGGCGATGGACTGAGCGGCAAAGGCCTCGTTGGCCTCCACCAGGTCCATGTCCTCGATCTTCAGGCCGGCCTTGGCCATGGCCTGGCGGGAGGCGGGCACGGGGCCGACACCCATGATCTTGGGATCGACGCCGCCCTGGCCCCAGCTGACCAGCTTGGCCATGGGCTTCAGGCCGTACTTCTCCACAGCCTCGGCAGAGGCCAGGATGATAGCGGCAGCGCCGTCGTTGATGCCGGAGGCGTTGGCGGCGGTGACGCGCTGAACGTGCTTGTGGGCGTCGTCCTCGTGGACCTTGGTGACCTCGAAGGTGTGCTCGATGGTGTCCTCAACGCCCTCGGGACCCACGGGGAAGGCGCCGCGCAGCTTGGAGATGCTCTCGGGGGTCACGCCGGGACGGGCAAACTCGTCCACCTTGAACTCCACCATCTCCTTCTTCTTTTTCACCATAACGGGGACGATCTCGTCCTCGAAGCGGCCGGACTTGATGGCGGCCTCAGCCTTCTGCTGAGAGGCGGCGCCGAACTCGTCCAGCTCCTGACGGGTGATGCCCCACACGTCGCAGATGTTCTCGGCGGTGGTGCCCATGTGGTAGTTGTTGAAGGCGTCCCACAGACCGTCGCGGATCATGGTGTCGACCACCTTCTTGTCGCCCATGCGGGCGCCCCAGCGCTCCTCAGGCAGAGCATAGGGGGCAGCGGACATGTTCTCCATGCCGCCGGCCACAATGATGTCGGCGTCGCCGGAGGCGATGCAGCGGCCGGCCTCGATGACAGACTTCATGCCGGAGCCGCACACCATACCCACGGTGTAGGCGGGAACGGACATGGGCAGGCCGGCCTTCAGGCAGGCCTGACGGGCGGGGTTCTGGCCCAGAGCGGCGGTCAGGATGCAGCCAAACATGACCTCATCCACCTGCTCAGGCTTGATGTTGGCGCGCTTCAGGGCCTCTTTGATGACCAGAGCGCCCAGATCCACAGCAGGAGTATCCTTCAGGGAGCCGCCATAGGAGCCGATGGCAGTACGGCAGCAATTGACAACGTAAATGTCCTTCATATCTTCTGAAACCTCCATAAATCATAGAAGTGTTGAGCGCCCTGGCGGGCGCGGTTCCGCTATGATTGATTATACCCAACCTTTTGAGAAATTGCAATCTGCATTTCCCCTTTTCCCCATGCCATTCTTGCTGAAAACTTGTCCATTTTTGCTCTGCCCCCGGTATTCTGTGAACGAATTGTAAAATCTTGCCCTCCCGCGCCGGGAAAACAGGAAGCGCCCCCGGCGGAACAGACCGCCGGGGGCGCTCAGCTTGTCAAAAAGTGGTAAAACCACTTTTTTGACAAGCTGCAAACATTTTAACTGCGTTAAAATGTTGTTGATTTCAAGGAAAGGGAACCCTGACGGTTCCCTTTCCAACTATCCTTCCCTCCGAATCCTTTGGCCGGAAGGACTTTTTCGACAGCCTGAAGCGCCCTAGTCTCCTGCAGAGACTGGGGCGCTATCCTTTATGCGGAATTCTGACAACAAAAAGCCCGCTGTGCAGATCACAGCGGGCTTTTTTATGGCAAATTACTGCTGGGCCTCGACCTGGCCAAAAGAACGGCCGTTGTAGGTCAGACAATTCTTGCACATACGGTGAGGCAGCCGGAACGCCCCGCACTTGGGGCAAGTCACGATACCGGGAGTCTCCAGCTTCCAATGGGAGCTGCGCCGCTTATCGCGCCGGGCCTTGGACACTTTTCTCTTAGGAACCGCCATGGGTGACACCTCCTTCGGTTTGCGTGCCCATCCAGGCACTTGGACTTTACGTTAGTTTTCCTCAGCTTGATCCAGAAGCTGCGACAGGGCCGCCCACCGGGGGTCTGTCTCAGGTTTGCACCGGCAGGGGCCCAAATTTAAATCGGCTCCGCACTTGGCACACAGCCCTTTACAGTCGTCTGAGCAAAGGTTTTTGGTATCCATTTCGAGCAGCAGCACTGTGGACACGACTTCGTCCAGATCCAGCTGTGTCCCGTCCAACAGGAAGATGTCTCCATCGCTTTCCTCATCCTCCAAGTGGTCGGCCACCAGCGTGTCCAGCTTGACCGCTTTTTCCCGGGAAAACGGTTTCCCGCAGCGGTCGCAGACCAGCTCCAGTTCAGAGCGGATCGTCCCATCCAACACCAGCGCACCTGCGTGGTTGGTCACGCAGCCCTGGGCATAGACAGGATGGACAAAGGGCTTTCTTCCATACAGATCCATGTCAGACAGATCCATCTGGAAGGAGAAGGTCTTCTTCGCGTCAGGAACATGGATAATATCCTTTAATTCCAGCCGCATAAACGCCTCCCCTGGGTCCCGCAGGCCCATACTCGCATAATGGTACAGCGAGTATTATACTGAATCTTCGTCAACTTGTCAAACCTTTTTTTGTGGTTGACAAATATATTTTTTTCGTGCAAGCTATAAGTTGCTTCGGCATATCCCACAGAATCTGCCCGCCGCGCCGGCGCAGATCGAGCTGCACAGGAGGAACCCGCTCCATGAAAGAATTTATCATTGAAAAAAACGACGCCGGACAGCGGCTGGACCGCTGGCTGGCCAAAACGCTCCCTCTCCTCCCCGCCCCGTTGGCCCAGAAGTATATCCGTCTGAAGCGGGTCAAGCTCAACGGAAAGGGTTCAAAGCGGGATGTGCGGCTGAACGTGGGGGATGTGCTGCAATTATATATCAACGACGAGTTTTTTGACAAGCCCACCCCGGAAAATGCCTTTCTCTCCCTGTACCAGCCCAAGCTGAATATCCTCTATGAAGACGACCATATCCTCCTTCTGGACAAACGGCCGGGCATGGTAGTCCACCCCGATGAAAATGAGCGGGTCAACACCCTTTTGACTCACCTTCAGGCCTACCTTTATCAAAAAAAGGAGTGGTCCCCTTACTGGGAAAATTCCTTTGCCCCCGCGCTGTGCAACCGCATCGACCGGAACACCGGCGGCATCGTCATCGCCGCCAAGACCGCCGAAGGTCTGCGGATCATGAACCAGAAAATCCGGGACCGGGAACTGAGCAAATATTATCTCTGTGTGGTCCAGGGAAAAATGCCCCAACGGGAGGGCAAGCTGGAAGGTTATATCTGGAAGGACGAAGTAAAAAAGCAGGTATATGTCCGCAGCAAACCCCAGCCCGGGGCCAAAACAGCCATCACCTTATATAAAGTACTGGCGGTCCACAACAATCTGTCCCTCGTGGAGTGCGACTTGATCACCGGACGCACCCACCAGATCCGCGCCCAGTTCGCCGCCGCGGGGCACCCGCTGATCGGCGACGGCAAATACGGCAGCGAGCGGGAAAACCGGAAATACGGCCGTCATGGGCAGGCGCTCTACTCCTACAAACTCACCTTTCAATTCACCACGGAGGCCGGCGCTCTGGAAGGGCTGAACGGCCGCACCTTTCAGGTGGAGGACGTGGATTTTGTGCACGAGTTTTTCCCGGACTACCCCTTGGGGCAGTAAGAAAAATCAGGATCTCTCTCCCTTCCGGAGAGAGGTCCTTTTTTTCTTGCGACATTTTGCGCAAAAATGATTGACTTTTTTCTTGCAAACAGATATAGTGTATCTCGCTATCCGTGAAAACCCGGCCCGCACTGCATGCGCACCCTGCCGGGTGAATAAATCGAGGGAGCTGACAGATTAAACAGTTTGAAATGGGGGAGGATACATGTCCAAAGAGTTG
>CAJMQD010000012.1 GCA_905215425.1 uncultured bacterium | reverse complement strand
CCAGCGCTTCGTCAACACCTACCCCCACGAGCTGGACGGCGGCCGCCGTCAGCGTATCGGCGTGGCCCGTGCTCTGGCGCTGGACCCCAAGTTTATCGTCTGTGACGAGCCTGTCTCCGCTCTGGACGTGTCCATCCAGGCCCAGATCCTGAACCTGATCATGGACCTGCAGGACGATATGGGGCTGTCCTATATGTTCATCACCCACGACCTGAGCGTGGTGAAGCATATCAGCAACAACATCGCCGTGATGTATCTGGGTCAGTGTATCGAACACGCGCCCACCGAGGAGCTGTTTGCCAACCCCATGCACCCTTACACCAAGGCCCTTCTGGCCGCCATCCCTCTGCCCGATCCCGCCCGACGGAACCAGGAGCGAGAGATCATTCGCGGCGAGGTCACCAGCCCCATCGATCCCCCTCCCGGCTGCCGCTTTGCCGCCCGCTGCCCCTTTGCGACCGAGGAGTGCCGGCACAAGCCTGTTGAGCTGAAGGAAGTTTCCCCCGGCCACTTCCTGGCCTGTGCCCGTTTTGGCGGCTGAACCGCTGTCACCGCTCAAACCATATCTGCGTCGTATCGCATATCAAAATATAGACGATAGGAGAGAACGATTATGAACTCTATGCAGCGTATCAAAGCCATGACCGAGGGCAAGCAGCCCGACCGTATCGGCGTTGCCGGTTGGTATCACATGCCCCTGCTGGACCAGTGCCCCAAGGATTTTGCCAAGGGCATCCTCACTTCCTGCGAGGTGATGAAGTGGGACCTGTGCAAGCTGCAGTACAATGGCCTGTTCTTCGATTCCGCCATGGGCTGCACCTATAAGCCCTCCACCTCCGCTACCTTCCTGAACGGCACCGTCACCAAGTTCGCTGTGGATCACCCCAAGATGTTCCGCGAGCTGAAGGTGCCCAAGGTCACCGACAGAGACATTGCCCAGCAGCTGGAGATCACCAAGCGGGTGATCGATGGCCTGAAGGGCGAGGTGCCCGTTATTGCCAGCGTATTCTCCCCCCTGTACTGCGCCCGCGGCGTTTACGGCGGCAGCGCCAGGCCCCAGCTGCTGCAGGCCGCCATCAAGTACAGCCCCGAGGATGTCCACGCTGGCATGGAGATCATCAGCGAGTCCATCCAGATGTTCCTGGATGCTCTGATGGAGATGGGCGGCGTTGACGGTATCTTCTGGGCCGACGCCTTCGCCTCCTATGACGACATGGACCGCGAGACCTATGCCGAGTTCGGCGCCAAGTACGACCTGCCCCTGCTGAATTCCATCAAGGACAAGACCTGGTTCAACATGCTGCATGTCCACGGCTATAAGAACCTGCGCTTCGACCAGTATGAGGAGCTGGGCTACCCCGTTCAGGCCTACAACTGGGAAGACCGCGCCAGCGATCCTACTCACGCTCCCATGAGCCTGAAGCAGGTTCGCGCTATGACCGACAAGATCCTGATGGGCGGCGTGGAGTTCTGGCATGACTTTGACAGCCCTGAGAACGACCGTGAGGCTGTGAAGGCTGTCATCAAGGCCCGCCTGGTTGACGCCCTGGAGCAGCTGGGTCCTGACGACAAGAAGTTCATCTTTACCCCCGGCTGTTCCGTGAAGATGCACGTGCCCGAGTACCGGATGCAGCTGATGCACGAGGTAATCGCCGAGGTCACTGGCATCGACTGATCTTGATCCGTCATAGAACAACCCCGATTTTGCTGTGAATGCTTGCGTTGACGTAAGCATTGTACTCCCCGCCTCTTGCGGGGGAGGAAAGTGCCAAACGAAATTGGAAGTTGAACAGAGAACGCCCCCGTCCGTCGGACGGGGGCGTTCTTGTTATCAGGGATCAGGGCTTGCAGCGGCCGCAGGGGCTATATCCCTGGGCCTCTAAAATGGTGCGGCTGCCGTCGTACTCCTGCCAATATTCCGGCTTCATTTCGTTTACGCTGGGGCAGGAGGGGAGGTGGAATTTCTTTGTGTTGGTGTTCAGAATGTAGCTGACCTGTTCGCTCTCATCGGTGGTGCCGTCCAGGGCGCTGTCCCCGGTGGCGTAGTCGATGGTCACGCCGGGCTGAACGTTGTAGCAGTAGACGTTGAACAGAACGCCGTCACCTTTGTCCTCCAGCGACATGGCCTCCATCACCACGCCCCTGGCTACCAGCTCGTCCCCCGTAAACACCGGGGTGACCCGATAGAGTACGTGGTTGCCCGTTTCCTTGATGTAGTCGGCGGTGAGATTTTCGAAAGGCAGCATTCCGGTGACGTTCAGGTAGCGGGTGCCGGTGATCAGGTTTTGCTCGTTGGCATTTTCGCCCGTAAGCTGAAAGCCGATCAGGTGGCAGCGGTTATACAGATACTTTCCGTCTACAAAGTCGTATTTCGCGGTTTTCCAGCCCGATGGCTTTACCTGACCAATTGAACCCCGGGGTTCTGTGGGCATTAAATCGGTGCTGATACAGGTGTAAGCTGTGCCGCAGCGGCCCAATTCGTCCAGCGGACTATATTCCTCGAAGGAGGCAGAGGTCAGATCCTCTTCTGTGAAGAAGGGGACGTTATTATTCAGCTCCACATAGGCTTGGCCAGAATATTCCGGCAGGGAGGACAGGTCGATGGCCGCCTGCTGCTGGGGCGTCAGATTCTCGCAGCCGGACAGCGCCAGTATGACGGCGAGCATAAAGGGGAGTATGGCACGGTTCAGCTTATGCACGGGTGTATACCTCCTGGGTGATTTTATCGTGGGAAGAGCCGGGGAAGTCCTCGGAGCAGGTCAGCGTCCAGCGGCTGAGGTCCAGATCGAAATGCAGATCGGCTGGGTAGGTGCGGTTCCACCGGAAGAGGATCACCTGTTCAATGTCCTTTTCCGCAGGCCGGGGGGAGCGGTCCTCTAAAAAGCAAAAATCCCCAGGGGCGGCCTGAGCAAGAAAGTCTTCCTCCACGCGGACGGTATGTCCGTCCAGTTCTGCGCCGAACAGGGCGGCGGAATAGCGGTCCATCCAGAGGGTGCGATCTCCGGCCAGCGCCAGGATGCGCTGGCGCAGCAGGCGGTCGCGGCTCTGCCGCCGGTGGTTGAACATCAGCCCCATATTGTCATCTACGGCTGCCATCAGGATCATGAACTCATCTCCTTTTAGCGTCCGTGCCGAAGGAAAAATAAAAGCCCGCCGCAAACGGAATGTCGTTTGCGATGAGCCGTCAAATATGGTCTTTTTCATGTAAGGGTAAAAAAACGCCGGAGCAAAGCGAACTTTGCTCCGGCGTGGCACGCCCGAAGGGACTCGAACCCCCAACATTCAGAACCGGAATCTGACGCTCTATCCATTGAACTACGGACGCATTTTGAAAGCCTAATCATTATAACAGCCTTTCACGGAAAAGTAAAGGGGGTATTTACAGGTTTTTTTCCTCCGGAAGGGTACGCCACAGCAGCAGCTCAGGCGGAGGGGTCAGGCCGCAGACAGCTCCCCGCCAGCCCTCCCCCTGATACAGGCGGAACCAGAGCCCGTCTTGCGCCAACAGAGATTCGGTTCCGGCGGGAAGGGGGGGCGCAATGGCAGAGACGGGGAAGGTCAGGCCCGTGCCCCGCTGCTTGACCAAAGCCTCTTTCAGGGACCAGAGCAAGGCAAAATCTTCCCAGTTGTCTCCGCGGCCACGCAGCCAGGTCCGTTCGTCAGGAGAGCAGCAGCGCTCTACCGTGATGGGGCGGCGGGAAGCGACGATCTGGACATCTGCTCCCACCGGGGCGCTGTCCAGGGCGCACAGAACCAGAGCGGCGCTGTGGGACAAATTAAAGTGGATCTCAGGGTATTCCGGAAAGAAGGGCTTGCCGCGGCGGCCTGTTTCCATAGTGGGGAGGGAGAACAGGCCATACTGCTCCCGGATCGCCTGGGCCAGCAGTTGGCGGGCCTGGTGGCGGTCGGTCATGTGATCGGCGGCATATACAACCATGGCGAGAACCTCCGTTCAGAGATAAAGGTGGATAAAACAGTTCCCGTCCTTCAGGACGGGAACTGTGGGCGGCGAAGGGTTATCGGCGGCTGCCCCGGTAATGCTTGCCCCGGGCGGCGCCTGCATAGCCCCGGCCGGGACGGCGGCGGCGCCGGAACACAAATAGCCACACCAGTACTCCGGCGGCCAACATTCCGCCGGCGATGATCAGCTTGCCGCCCAGACTGTGCCAGAAGGCGAGAAACTGAGCCTTTTTGTACAGAAGCTCGGAGCGGGATACATCGGTGTCTGCCACCAGATCCAGAGTGCCCAGCACCTGGTCGTCGTAGAGCAAAGTCATGGTGCCCAGCACTTGCCCGGCGGTGACAGGGGCCTCCACCGTGTCGGAGAATAGGGTGATGCGGCTCTCGATCTTCTCCTGATCCAGATCCCGGGGCATGGTGCGTTCGATGGAGCCCACAGGCTTGACCATCACGTCCTCCCGTTCCCGGGACAGAGTGACCTTTACGCTGCCCACCGGGGCGTCCCCCTTGGTGATGGTGGTGCGCTTAAAGTTGGAAAAGCCCCACTTCAGAAGGCGCTTGCTCTCGGAAAACTGTTGGCGGTCGGTGATGTTGCCGTTGGCATCGGTGAGCATTTTTGCCCCCAGAACAACGGCGATCAGATACTCGTCTCCATCCTGGGCGGCGGAGGCCAGACAGTAGCCGGCCTCGTCGGTGGAGCCGGTTTTTACCCCGATCGCTTTGTCGTATAAGTACCCCCGGAAGCGCCACTGAGTGATCAGCCCGTTGGTGTTATAGAAGGTGCGGGGGCCGCTCATGTTGGTGGCCGCCGTCTCATACACCGAGGTATAGACGACCTGGCGGAACAGGTCGTATTTCATGGCGGCCCGGACAATGTGGGCCAGATCCAGAGCCGTGGTGTAGTGGTCGTCGTTGTGCAGACCGTGGGGATTGGCAAAGTGGGTGCCCTGACAGCCCAACTCCCCGGCCTTCCGGTTCATGTGGGCCACAAAATCCTCGATGGAGCCGTCCACAGCCTCGGCCAGAATGTTGGCCGCCTCATTGGCGGAGGGCACCAGCAGACAGTACAGCAGGTCCTTCACCGACATGGTTTCTCCCGGCTTGATATTCTGAGTGGAGCCGTAGATGGACAGTCCCTGCTGGGAGTGCTCGCTGGCGGTGATCATGGTGTCGGCAGTCATCTGGCCGGACTCAATGGCCTCCATCACCAGCAGGGCGGTCATCACCTTGGTGATACTGGCGGGATAGGCTTTCTCCTTGCCCGCTTTGTCGTAGAGTACCTCGTCATAATTGCCGTCCAGCAGAATGACGTGCTGGGCCTGGATATCGGGGTCGTCCAAGGCGGCGGCGGGGACGGGGAGGAGGGTAAGACACAGCAGCACCGCCATCAGGGCGGAGAAAAAACGATATTTTTTCATAGGAAAATCTCCGTGGATGTGATATACTTATTTTGTATCGGCCGCGAAGCGCAGCCTTCTGGCCTATTATAGCAAACCCGCATCGCGTCTGCAAGATGGGAAGGGGAAAAGGATGAGCAAGCTGTCCAGGTATGAAAAGGTAGTGCTGGGCCTCGGGCTGGCATTTCTTCTGCTGGTCGGGGGTTACCGCCTGGGCGGCGGAGCGGGCGGACGGCCTTATCAAGTGTCCGTGACCCGGGCTGACCAGCCTGCGGCGGCGGCCTCTCTGTCCGCGGGGGACAGCAGCCGCCCGGACAGCTTGATGGATGGGGAACGCATCGACCTGAATACCGCGGGATATTACGACCTGATGCGTCTGCCCGGCATCGGAGAGAAGCGGGCCCGGTCCATCTTGGACTGGCGGGAGAAAAACGGCGGTTTTTCCGCGCCCGAGCAGCTGACTGAGATCAGCGGAATCGGGGAAAAGACCTTAGAGAAGCTGCTGCCCTACATTGAGGTGAGCGGCTGAGAGAGACAGAGGGAGGATGGGCATGGCAAAGATCCTGGTGGTAGACGACGAAAAAGTGTTGGTAAAGGGCGTTAAATTCAACCTGGAGAACGAGGGGTATCAGGTGGAAGTGGGCTACGACGGCCAGGAAGCCGTAGATCTGGCCCGGGAAGGCAGCTTTGACTTGATCATGCTGGACCTGATGATGCCCAAGATCGACGGGCTGCAGGCCTGTATGCGCATCCGGGAGTTTTCCAACGTGCCCATTATTATGCTCACCGCCAAGGGGGAGGACACGGATAAGATCATCGGCTTCGAGTGTGGAGCGGACGACTATATCACAAAGCCCTTCAATCTGCTGGAGCTGAAGGCACGGGTGCGGGCGCTGCTGCGGCGTTCCGGTTCGGCCGGGCAGAAACAGGAGGCCGGACAGCTTACGGTGGGGCACATCCTGCTGGATCCCGCCCAGCGGGCGGCGTGGCGGGATGGCCAGCGGGTGGAGCTGACCGCCAAGGAGTTTGACCTGATGGAGCTGCTCATGCGCAACCCGGGGCGGGTGTACAGCCGGGAAAATCTGCTGAACATAGTGTGGGGATACGAGTATATCGGGGACTACCGCACGGTGGATGTACATATCCGCCGCCTGCGGGAGAAGCTGGAGCTGGACCCCGCCAACCCGGAGTATATTCGCACCAAATGGGGTGTGGGCTACTATCTGGCCAACTGAGAAACAACGTGTACCGGGGCATACGCTCCGCTGAAAGGAGAAATATTTATGGCAGGAAATCGCATCGACCGGATCAACGAGGAGATCCAGCGGGAGCTGGCGGTGCTGATCCCCACGGTGAAGGACCCCCGGGTAACGGGAATGATCAGCGTGATGGCGGTGGACACCACCACCGACCTGCGCTATGCCAAGGTGTTTATCAGCATTCTGGACAAGAGTGACGAGCAGCAGGTGATGCGCGGACTGAAGTCTGCTTCCGGCTGGCTGCGGCGGGAGCTGGGCCATCGCCTTCAGCTGCGGTATACGCCGGAGCTGTCCTTCGCCCTGGACGAGTCCATCGACAAGGGCGCTCACATTCTGGCCATGCTCCGGGATCCCAACGTGGTGAAGCCTGTCAATCCTGACAACCATTATCAGGAGGAGCAGGAATGAGCCGGTTGACCTTTGAAGAGACTGCAAAATGGCTGCTGGAGCGGGACCGCTTCTTGATTCTGACCCATGTGCGCCCGGATGGGGACACGGTGGGCTGTGCGGCCGGACTGTGCATCGCCCTGCGGGAGCAGGGAAAGGAGGCATGGGTGTTGCCCAACCCCGAGCTGACGGAGATCTACCGCCCCTATGTGGAGGGGCTGCTGGCCCCGGAGGGCTATGCCCCGGAGACCGTGGTGGCGGTGGATATGGCGGCCCGGGGCCTGTTCCCGGAAAACGCCCTGGTCTGGCTGGAGCGGGGAATAGACCTGACCATCGACCACCACCCCTCCCAGGAGTTTTACGCCAAGGATACCTGTCTGTATGACAAGAAGGCCGCCTGCGGGGAGATCATTTACGACATCATCCGCCAGTGGGGGCCTGTGTCTCAGGCTGCGGCGCTGCCCCTGTATGTGGCAGTGGCCACCGACTGCGGCTGCTTTGTATACAGCAACACCAAGGCGGAGACCCACCGCGCCGCTGCCGCCCTTATGGATACGGGCATCGACGTATACCCCGTGAATCGGCGGCACTTCCGTACCAAGTCCTTCAAGCGGCTGAAACTGGAGAGTATGCTGGTGGCGGGGATGAAGCTCTATGACGGGGGAGAGACCGCGGTGGTCTCCCTCACCTTGGATATGCTGGCTCAGGTCGGCGCAAAGGAGGAGGACATCGACGATATCTCCGCTTTTGTGGGGCAGGTAGAGGGAGTGCGTACCGGTGTGACCCTGCGGGAGCTGCGTCCCGGCGTATGTAAAATTTCCCTGCGCACCGATCCTGACGATTTGAGCGCCAGCGCGGTCTGCGCCTGCTTTGGGGGCGGCGGACACGCCGCCGCTGCCGGGGCCACAGTGGAGGACACGGTGGAGAACACCCACCGCAGAGTGCTGGAGGCCATCCGCCAAGTGCGGCAGGGGAAGTAAGGAGCGCTATGGCAAACGGTATTATCATTATTGACAAGCCCCAAGGATGGACCAGCATGGATGTATGCGCCAAGCTGCGGGGAATGTTTCAGGAACGCCGGGTGGGCCACGCCGGGACGCTGGACCCTATGGCCACGGGGATACTGCCCGTCTTTCTGGGCCGGGCTACCCGGGCGGTGGAGTTCACCGAGGGCTATGACAAGGAGTATGTGGCCAGCCTGCGCCTGGGTGTGGTGACCAATACGCAGGACACCACCGGCGAGATTCTGGAGGAGCACCCTGTCCGGGCGGGCCGCCGGGAGCTGGAGGCTGTTCTGGAACAGCTTCGAGGGGATATCCTTCAGGTGCCCCCCATGTACTCCGCCATTAAGGTCAACGGGAAGAAGCTGTACGAACTGGCCCGGAAGGGGCGGGAAGTGGAGCGAAAGCCCCGGCCAGTGACCATCTCTGCCCTGGAGCTGCTGGGACAGGAGGGAAACGGGGACTGGAAACTGCGGGTGGAGTGTTCCAAGGGCACCTATATCCGCACCCTTTGCCACGACATTGGACAGGCTCTGGGCTGCGGCGGCACCATGTCTGCCCTGCGGCGCACCCGGGTGGGACCCTTTGTGGGGGGCGTCTCCCTGGAGCAGGTGCAGCAGGAGGCGGACCAGGGGCGGGCCCAGGCCATGCTGACCGGAGTGGAAGGCTGTTTTGCCCATCTGCCCATAGCGGAAGCGGCTGCGCGGGAGCGGGACAAGTTTATTCTCAACGGTGCCGCTTATCCGTGCCGGCTTACTCCGGGCCGCTACCGCGTGCGGGGACCGGAGGGGGAGTTCCTGATGGTCGGTGAGGTGAAGGACGGAAAGATGACTACGGTAAAGAGCTTCTTCGAGGTGGACAGGAGCTGAACCGTTCTGTCAGGAACAAATGATACCATCGGTTGACAAGGGCAAACACGCCTGACAGCGCGTCTTTCCGGCGCTTTTTGCTCTTTTCGCCTTGGTGGGCGCCAGCCCACCTGCGTCTCAAAAAACAAAAATCACTCGAAAATCCATCCCTGTCAGGTGCAGGCAGTTTTGCCGGAGCAGAAATGCGTCCAGACAAGGAAAGGCCCGCAGAAAATACTTGTCGTATTGTCAAGGGACTTGACGCTGTATGGACCCATTTCTGCCCGTCAAAACCGTGTCTGCCCTTGTCAATCGATGGTACACAGAATCACAGAAAAGGAGGGTGAACCATGAAGGAACGCAGCAAAAAAAAGCTGTCCGACAAGGTGCCCTTCTTTTTTTCATTGCAGCTGAAATACGCCATGAGCTACCTGGCCATTCTGGCGGTGGTGCTGATGCTGCTGAACACCTACCCGGTGCTGGCCTCTCAGGAGCTGCAGTTTACCTCGAAGCGGGACGCGCTGAAAAATCAGACTGCGGTCATGGCCTCCGCCCTGATGGAACTGGAGGTCCCTGCCGCCGACCAGGTGGCCCGGGTGATGACGAAGCTGGACAATCGGGACCTGGATCGGATCCTGGTGACGGACTCGTTGGGGCTGGTACTGTATGACAGTCTGGAGCAGGTGGAAGATGGAGAAGAGAGGCCCTGCCGCTATGCCCTGCTGCAGGAGGTGGTGTCCGCCCTGCGGGGAAACGATGTGTTCTGGACCAGCTTTGAGAATGGAAAGTTCGTCTCCGTAGCCTCCGCGCCCATCATATACCGCGGCGTGACCACCGGGGCCATCTGTGTCTACGAGGTCGATGCGGCGCAGGGCGCCCTTTTGGTCAGCTTGCAGCAGAATCTGCGGACGATTTCCATTATCATCGCCCTGACTGCCCTGCTGTTGTCCGCTCTGTTTTCGCGGGTCATGACCGGGCGGATCAGCGCCCTGCTGAAGGCGATCCGCATTGTGGGCGAGGGGGAGTATGGCCACCGGCTGAACCCTGCGGGTCGGGATGAGCTGGCCCATCTGGCGGAAGAGTTCAACCAGCTGACCGACCGGCTGCAGACCACGGAAGAGGTCCGCCGCCGCTTTGTGGCCGATGCCTCCCATGAGTTGAAGACTCCGCTGGCGGCCATCCGTCTGCTGACGGACTCCATCGAGCAGAACCCTCAAATGGATCAGGATACGGTGCGGGACTTTGTGGGGGATATCGGGGAGGAGGCACAGCGTCTGACCCGAATCACGGAGCATTTGCTTCTGCTTACCCGGCTGGACAGTCAGAGGGAAGTGGAGGCACACCCGGTGGAGGTAAACCAGGTGATTCAGCGGGCCGTGTCCATGCTGACACCGGTGGCGGACAGCGCAGGAGTTACCTTGAAGACCGACCTGCGCCCTGGTATTGTAATTCTGTGTACAGAGGACGAGTACTATCAGGTCTGCTTCAACCTGATCGAAAATGCCATCAAGTATAACCGGCCGGAGGGGCAGGTGGTGATCTCCACCGTGCGGGACTCCGACCAGATGGTGATGGAGGTGGCGGATACCGGACTGGGGATCCCGGAAGAGGATATGCCCAAGGTGTTCAACCGCTTTTACCGGGTGGATAAGGCCCGGTCTCGGGCGGCGGGGGGCACCGGATTGGGGCTGTCCATCGTGCGGGACACCGTGCGCCGCCACGGAGGCTGGGTGTCGGTCCGCCGCCGCCACCCGGAGGGCAGCGTATTTGCTGTGGGTTTTCCCCTGTATGAAGCACCGGAGAAGGGGGCGGACGAGTTATGAAACGGAAGCTTTTCGTGGGGCTGCTGGTGC
>CAJMQD010000011.1 GCA_905215425.1 uncultured bacterium | reverse complement strand
TGAAGTGTTTCATATTACGGCAGTCCAGCGGGGATTTTTGGAGATTCCCCGGGAAAGCCCCGGGATCCTTTGTATGGTGCTGGTGGCTGCTCTGGGCAGCTTGGGAAACATCTGGATGTCGGTGATTTCTCAGCTCCTGTCCTTGATCGGTCTGGTGGTCATGGGCTGCATGTCGCCTACCTACGGCGTGATGCTGGTGTTTCTGTTTATCCAGTCTCTGGGCTCCCACTTCTTTATGCCGCTCAGCGACACCCTGTCCATGGAACTGTCAGAGAAGGGGAAGGTAGGCACAGGGCTGGGGCGGTTTAAGGGCGTGACTACCATGAGCGCAATGGTTTCGGCCTGTGTGGTGTTCGTTGGATTTCGCTTTGGCCTTTTTACCTTTGATGCCCCGGTAATTTTGCCCTTTGTGATCGCGGCGGTTTTTTCCGTTTTAGCCATTCTTTTGCTGATGCTGATGGCCCGGGACATGGGCAAGAGCGGAGCGGTTGCCAGCCACGGACTGCTGATCCGCCGGCGGTATATGCCCTACTACATGGTCACACTGGCCTACGGCTGCCAGAAACGGATCCGTATCGTCTTTGCCCCTTGGGTGATCATCCAGCTCTTAGGACAGGGAGCGGACACAGTGGCGCTGCTGACGATTATCGTTCACTTGGTGGGCAGCTGGATGGCGCCCAGAATCGGCCGCCTTCTGGACAGGCTGGGTGTGCGGAAAATGCTGTGGATGGAGGCGGCCTATATTGGCGTTACCTTCTCCGTGATGGGAATGACAGCGGGACTGCTGTCACGGGGCACTTTGGCCGCCGGAGGATGGCAGAGCTGGATCGTGTTCGGGGCCTACATCTTGTGTGTGCTGTTCGAACAATTCGGTATGGTTCACTCCTTTATGATGCGATCCATTGCCCTGGACCAGAGCGAGGTGACCCGCACCTTGTCCGTGGGGCTGGGGGTGGACCACATAATGGCCATCATCGCCTCTCCCATGATGGGAATCATCTGGGAACGCTTCGGAGTGCAGTATGTGTTCTACCTGGCGGCTCTGTCCGCACTGCTGCAGCTGGCGGCGTCTCTGATGGTGAAGGAAACCAATAAGAGCGCCTCTTTGGCGGGATAAAAGATACCCCGGACAGGACCGATTTGGTCCCTGTCCGGGGTGTTTTTATGGAAGCGTCAGACGGTGTGCTCCATGCGCACCTGTTCAATGTCGGAGAAGTACTTGATGATAAGATCCAGAAAAAGTTTGGAGTAGCGGGAGAGATAGCGGTCTTTCCGGTAGACCAGGGTCAAATGCTGGGTCATGGGCTGTCCATTGGAGTAGAGCGGGAAGAGGTTGATATCTTCGGGCAGTTCGTCCTGTTGTTGGATCAGGCGCATCTGCGTCACAAAACAGGCGGCCCTCCGCTGCATACACATGGTCAGGCTGATCTGGGTGTCGGAGCTCATAATGTAAGTGTTGGGAACGACACCGGCAGCATCAAAGCAGTTCAGGATGTGGCGGCCCAAACGATTGGAGTGGAGGCAGAAAGGCAGCTTGGAAAAGTCGGTGACGGACACGCCGTGGGCAGCTCTGAACTTCATCTCGTCTGTTTTTTCTCCGTAATACTGGCGGAGCAGGGAGTCGGCGACGCAGAGATAGACCGGTTCGTGCATCAGATGCTGATGGAACAGAGAGGGGTTGTCCTGCTCGGAGATCACAATGGCGAAGTCCAGTTCGCTGGACATTACCATGGGTTCCAGAGAGGGGGAGTTGGCCTCGGTCAGACGCAGCTCCACATGGGGGTAGCGGCCGGAGAACTCAGGCAGGATGTCGGGCAGACAGGTATTCATCCGCAGGTAGCTGGCTCCGAAGCGGATCACGCCCCGCTCCTGCTGGCTGATGTCGGATAGGAGATCCTTCAGGTTGGCGTACTCGCTGTTTACCACGTTGGCGAAAGATAGAACCTGCTCTCCTGCATAAGTGAGCTGGAAGGTGGGCTTGCGCTGAAACAGCTGCACGTCCAAAGAATCCTCCAGACGCTTGATGTGATTGCTCAGCGTCTGCTGAGAAATGAATAAACGGTTGGCCGTCCGCGTCATATGCAGGTCTTTTGCCAGTTCAGAAAAATAATATAAGCTGATCAGGTCCATAAACGCCTCCAACAAATTCTTGTTGTGAAGATTTTGAAAAATCTTTGTTTGATTTGTGAATAAATTTAGTATAGTATGGCATTGTTCAAAATGTAAGGCACAAAAATTACTAAATCAGGTGCCTTTGGAGGTATTGCATGAATATTGGATTTATCGGATACGGCGAGGCCGCCTTCAACATTTCTCTGGGTCTGAAGGGCGAGGGAGTAAAGGGCATCCGCGCCAACGACGCCATGATGAACCACGAGGTGATGGGCAAGCAGGTGCATGCACGGGCGGAGCAGGCTGGCGTTACGCTGGTGGAGTCCGCCAAGGAAGTTGCCCAGTGGGCTGACGTTCTGTTCGCCGCTGTGCCCTCCTCTTTCACTATGGATGTTTGCAATGAGATCAAGGGCTGCCTGCGTCCTGACCAGCTTTATGTGGATGTGAGCGCTTCTACTCCCGCCACCAAGGTGGCCATCTGGGAGGCCATTAAGGACACCGGCGTTCTGTTTGCCGACGCCGCTATGCTGGGCTCCCTGCCCAAGGACAAGCATAAGGTGCCCATCACCGCCAGCGGCAACGGCGCTGCCAAGTTCCAGGAGCTGATGACGCCTTACGGCATGAAGATCACTCTGGCTGGCGAGAAGGCCGGTTCCGCTTCCGCCATTAAGCTGGTGCGGAGCATTTACATGAAGGGCATTGCCGGTCTGATGATCGAGATGCTGCAGGGCGCTGACGCCTATGGCGTGACCGAAGAGGTTGTGGCGTCCATCTCCAAGTCCATGGACAACATTCCTTTCACCAGCCACCTGGACCGTCTGGTCACCGGCTCCGCCCTGCACTGCACCCGCCGCGCGGCCGAGCTGAAGGGCTCCATCGCCATGCTGGGTGAGGAGGGCCTGTCCGCTGAGATGACCACCGCCACCAAGCACCGCCTGGAGGCCCTGGAGCCCTACAAGTTTGCTGAGCGCTATGTAGACAGCAAGCCCGCCGGTTATCAGGAGATCATCGAGGCCATCCGCGTCAAGCACTAAGAAAGCTGATATTAAGATTCAGCTAAATTACAGTTAAGAATAGCATAAAAAAGCTCTTTCCGCAAGAGCAAGGAGGAAATTGAGTTATGTCCGTAGGCAAGAGAATTTATCTGAAGCGCGAGATGCCCGATCCCGAGATCATGGAGCAGTTCAAGACCATCCCCGCTTCCAATACCGCTGATGTTATGGGCCGCAGCTGCGCCATGAATCCTCGTATTCGTCTGGTGAGCAAGCCCTCCGCCCAGATGATGGTGGGCCCCGCTTATACCGTGAAGTGCCGCGCCGGCGACAACCTGACCCTGCACGCCGCCCTGAACTTCTGCAACGAGGGCGATGTTCTGGTCGTCTCCAACGAGGAGGACGACACCCGCGCTCTGATGGGTGAGGTCATGATGGCCTACCTGAAGTACACCAAGAAGATCGCCGGTATTATCCTGGACGGCCCCATCCGCGACATTGACGAGATCGGCCACTGGGACTTCCCCGTTTACTGCACCGGCACCACTCCCGGCGGCCCCTACAAGGAGGGCCCCGGCGAGATCAATGTTCCCATCGCCTGCGGCGGTGTGAGCGTCAACCCCGGCGACATCATCCTGGCCGACCCTGACGGCGTGATCGTCATCCCCCGCAAGGACGCCGCTGTGATCCTGGAGGACGCCAAGAAGTTCCAGGCCGCCGATGAGAAGAAGCTGGCCGCCGCCAAGGACGGCACCGCCAACCGCTCCTGGGTGGAGAAGAGCCTGGAGGACAAGGGCTTCGAGGTCATTGACGACGTCTATCGTCCCTGAGTTCCCGCCCCTGCGTGAGATAAAACCCAAATCCCGCTATAAATGATCTTCTTTCCCTCGCCCCAATGGGGCGGGGGAGGGGAGCGCGCAAGAAGCGGGGAAACACAGTAAGGAGAGAACTCAAAATGAGTCAAATCACCATTGCACTGATCATCATCGTTGCGATGATCGTCCTGTTTATCTGGGAGCCGTGGCCCATCGTTGTTACCGCCATCGGCGCCTCCCTGGTGTTCGCTTATACCGGCATTATTGAACTGAAGGATGTCTTCAGCGGCTATAACAGCACCACCATCGTCCTGCTGGCCGGCATGATGGTTATCGGTTCCGCTCTGTTCCATGCCGGTATCACCGATGTGATCGGCGAGAAAATGGTCAAGATCACAGGCAAGAACGAGCGCAACATCATTTTGGTCACGTTGATCGTCTCCTGCCTGCTCAGCTCCGTGTGCAGCAACATCGGCGTGATGACCGCTATGGCCCCTCTGGTCACGGCTATGTGCCTGACCGCCGGCTTCGGCCCCTCCCGGGCTCTGCTGGCCCTGCTGTTCGGCGCTCAGTTCGGCGGCTTCGTCACTCTGGTGGGTGTGGGCTCCAACGCCACGGCCAACAGCGTGATGAGCGAGCTGGGCATCACCCCCTTCGGCTTCTTCAGCATCACCCCCTTCGGCATCGGCGTCTGCACCCTGGGCACCCTGTACTTTGTCCTGATCGGCCGCAAGCTGATCCCCGACACCGGCTATATCCCTGAGTTCGCTCAGACCGAGAAGAAGCCGCTGGACAAGCGCAAGGCTACCATCTCTGTTGTTACTCTGCTGGGCGTTTTGGTGGTTATCGCCATGAGCCCCAAGAACCTGCCCATGCACATCGCCGCCGTCATCGGCGCTCTGATCATCGTGGGCACCAAGTGTATGTCCGTGCAGGATGCCATCAAGTCCATCGACTGGAACTGCATGCTGCTGGTCGGCTCCCTGACCGCCATCTCCACCGGTGTGAAGAACTGCGGCCTGGGCGACGCTGTGGCCAACAAGATCATCGAGATCCTGGGCGACAACCCCAGCACCTTTATGATCACCACCGTGATCTTCATTGCGGCTGCTCTGCTGACCCAGATCATGTCCAACATCCCCACCATTATGCTGTTCCTGCCCATCGGCATCTCTGTGGCTGAGGCCATCGGCTGCAGCCCCTATCCCGTTGCCATGACCATCACTCTGGCCGGCGCCGCCTCTTACGCCACCCCCTTTGCCGCCCCCCAGAACATGATGACCGTCGGCTGGACCCACTACAAGTTCGTTGATTTCGTGAAGATCGGTCTGCCCATGATGCTGATTACTTACATCGTTGTGGTGCTGTTCATCCCCATCTTCCTGCCTTACTGAGGTAGACTATGAGCAAGATTCTGCAGGGCGCTTATGACTTCCACATCCACACCAGCCCCGACGTGGTGCAGCGCAAGTGTACCGACCTGGAGCTGGCCCGCCGCCTGGAGGCGGCGGGGATGGCGGGATGTGTTGTCAAGTGCCATTACGGAGACACTGCTGCCCGGGCCGCGCTGCTGCGGGAGCAGTTCCCCAAGCTGGACATCGCAGGCGGTGTGGTGCTGAACCGCTCCGCCGGAGGCATCAACCCCCAGGCGGTGGAGCGCAGCGCCCAGATGGGGGGTAAGATCGTCTGGTTCCCCACGCTGGAGGCGTATTCCTACCAGAAGTTCCACCACGGAGCTGAGCCCGGCTTTGACCTGAGCCCCTTTATCTATATCCTGAATGAGAAGGGCAAGCTGATTCCCCAGGCCCTCGAGGTGCTGGATATGGCCGCCAAGTACCATTTAATTGTGGCTACCGGCCATATCGGCGCCCAGGAGGGGATGGAGGTAGTGCGGGAGGCCGCTGAGCGGGGGTGTAAGATCCTGGTCACCCATGCGGACAACCCCGCCGACCAGTACACAGTGGAGCAGCAGAAAGAGGCGGTGAAGCTGGGAGCCATGATCGAGCACTGCTTCTTCACCACCTTCTATGACCGCACTCCCATCGAGCAGATCGCCCGGGAGATCCGGGCGGTGGGCTGTGAAAACGTGGTGCTGTCCACCGACTTCGGCCAGATCAAGTCTCCCTATTGTGATGAGGGTATCGCTCTTTATGCCCAGCAGCTGGAGGGGCAGGGCTTCTCTGAACAGGAACTGCGGCTGATGTTCTGCGAAAACCCGGAACGGCTGCTGCACTGAGAGTATCGTTGATACCGGCATTGCCGAAGCACTACGGTGGTGCGCTGTCGCAAAAGCAGCGTACTGCCGCCGTGCGCTTTCCCCTGGCGATGATTTTGTCTTGATCAGCAGGATAGTTCACTATTCGGCTGTTTTGAGAAGAAAAGGAAAAAAGGAGAAAACAAGATGAAAAAAGCATTTGCCCGTACCCTTGCTTTGGTCATGACTATGGCCATGGTGCTGACCGGCTGCGGCAGCAACGGCGGCGACAAGTCCAATGCTGGCGCCTCTGCCAGCGGCTCCACCTCCACCAGCGGCGCGACCGAGACCGACTGGCCCAAGGAGACCGTCACCATGGTGGTGCCTTACTCCGCCGGCGGCGACACCGATACTTACTGCCGTCAGATGTGCAAGCTGCTGGGCGAGAAGCTGGGCGTCAACTTCGTGGTGGTGAACACCACCGGCGGTTCCGGCGTTGTTGCTTCCACCAGCGTTATGACCGCTAAGAACGATGGCTATACCGCTCTGTTCCATCACACCGGCGTTATGATGACCCAGGAAGCTGCCGAGAGCAACGAGTTCTCCTTCCAGGACGACTTTGAGGTTGTCGGCACCATCGCCCGCGACGACACCTACGCTCTGATCTGCCGCGCTGGCGACACCCGCTTCTCCAACCTGGAGGAGATGATCGCCTGGGCCAAGGCCAACCCCGGTCAGCTGCGCTTCTCCGTCACCTACTACGGCGCTACCCACGCTGTGGCTGCAGCCATGGAGAAGACCATGGGCATCGAGATGAACCAGATCGACGTGGGTTCCTCCACTGCCGACCGTCTGACCGCTTTCATGGCCGACCAGTGCGACGTTCTGGTTGTGAACTACATGAACATTGCCGACTATGTTGAGAACGGCGACTTTGTGGTCATGGGTATTTGCTCTGACGAGCGCCTCCCCGGTCTGGAGGACGTCCCCACTCTGAAGGAGCAGGGCTACGATGTTGTCCAGCCCAAGCTGTACGAAGTCCGTATGCCCAAGGGCACCGACCAGGCCATCGTGGACAAGCTGTCCGCTGCCATGGCTGAGGTCGCTGAGGATCCCGCTTTCCAGGAGACTCTGTCCACCTATTACGCTCAGGCTTTCTACCGCAACGGTGCCGACACCATTGCCCAGGATGCCGAGACCGTAAAGGAACTGAAGGAGTTCTTTGCTGAGTCCTAAGGTTCACGATTTCTGTTTGAGCCAACGATGCTCGGCTGCGCAGGTCCCTGCGCAGCCGAGCACTCCGACACAAATCAAGAAAAAGTACCTTCGATGAACAAGGCGCAACACGGAGAACCGTATTGCTTCTTGTTCATCGAAGGGAAGGAAAGGGAAAACGATTTATGTCCAGTAAGAAAAAGAATTTAATCGTTTCCTTGGTATTCATGGCCTTTGGCATCTTCCTGTTTGTGGAATCCATGGGTATCAAGCATATGATGAAAAACGACGTGGGCTCCGGCTTCTTCCCGAAGGTAGTTGCCGTGGCCATTATTGGCGTATCTGCGATCCGTCTGGTTATGGCTCTGCGTGAGCCGGAAGGGGAGAAAAAGGCCAGCGACAACGACACGATGGGCGGCCTGCTGACGATCCTTCTGATTGGGGGATATGTTCTGGCCTTCCGGCCTGTGGGCTTTATTATCTCCACCATCGTATATCTGTTCCTGCAGATCCTGGTGCTGGTGCCCAAGGAGAAGCGCAGCTGGCCCCTGACGATCATTATTTCTGTGGTTGCGCCCCTTGCGATTTATGGCCTGTTTACTTATCTGATCAGTTCCCCCCTGCCCAAGGGCCTGTGGGGTTATTAAGGAGGTGCGGAAGAAATGGTAAACCAAGCGATCCATATGGTTCTGCTGAACCCCTTTTGTCTGGCGCTGATTTTTATCGGTGTGGTCATCGGCATTATCTTCGGTTCTATTCCCGGACTGTCCGCATCTATGGCGCTGATCCTGTTCCTGCCCATGTCCTTCGGCATGGAGCCCATGAACGGCATTGCCCTTTTGGTAGGCCTGTATCTGGGCGGCATCTCCGGCGGCCTGATCTCTGCCATCCTGCTGAAAATCCCCGGCACCGCATCTTCCATCGCCACCGTGTTTGACGGCGGCCCCATGGCGGATAAGGGCGAGGCCGGCAAGGCTCTGGGCGTCGGTATTCTGACCTCCTTCGTGGGCGGCCTGATCAGCATTTTTGCTCTGATGTTTATCTCCCCCTATCTGGCAAAGGTCACCCTGGCCTTTACCTCTGCGGAGTATTTTGCTATCGCTGTCTTTGCGCTGACCATTATCTCCAGCCTGTCCGGCAAATCCCTGATCAATGGTATTCTGGCCGGTCTGTTCGGTATCGCTCTGTCTCTGGTGGGCATCGCCCCCGTGGACGGCGCCATCCGCTTCACCTTCGGTCAGTCCCACCTGTACGGCGGCTTTGATACCGTGGTTATCCTGATCGGTCTGTATGCCGTAACCGACATTATCAAGACCGGTTTCGACCGCCACAATATCATCAACAACCAGACCAAGTATACTTATAACCTGAAGGGTTACGGTATCTCCCCCAAGGAGTACCTGTCCAACTGGCGCAACATCATCCAGTCCGCCCTCATCGGTCTGGGTATCGGCATCCTGCCCGGCATCGGCGGTTCTACCTCCAGCCTGCTGTCCTACTCCGCTGCCAAGGGCTCCTCCAAGCACCCCGAAAAGTTCGGAACCGGCATTGTAGACGGCATCATCGCCTCTGAGACGGCCAACAACGCCGTGATCGGCGGCTCCCTGATTCCCCTGATCACCATGGGCATCCCCGGCAACGTGGCCACCGCCATTTTCCTGGGCGGTCTGACCATCCACGGCATTTCTCCCGGTCCGTTGATCTTCCAGAAGAGCGGCCAGTATGTGTACGGCATCTTTATCGCGCTGCTCGTGGCCAATGTGATTATGCTGATCTGCGAGCGGGCCGGCCTGCGCCTGTTTGTCAAGCTGCTGGACATCCCCAAGTACTATCTGCTGCCCGTGGTCATGGTGTGCTGCGTGATCGGTGCTTACTGCTCCAATTACAGCATCTTTGACGTGTGGTGCGTGGCTGTATTCGGCCTGATGGGGCTGGCCTTTAAGGTGCTGGGCGTGCCCTCCACCCCCATGATCATCGGCTTCATCCTGGGCTCTATGACCGAGGAGAATCTGCGTCAGGCCCTGATGCAGACCGGCGGCAACTGGTCCATCTTCGTCACCCGTCCCATCTCCCTGATCTTCCTGCTGATCGCTGTGCTCTCTGTGGCTATGACGATCCGCAAGCAGTTCGCGAAGAAAAAGTAAGATATAGCGCTCTCTTTGACAGCAAAACGGCGGTCCGTTCAGGACCGCCGTTTTGCTGTGATGGGAACGCAGCAGAGAAAATCCATCGAATCTGGTCTGACGATAAAATATTTCCCCTGAGGCAGACGGTATGAAACCTCCCGCCCCGGAGATACTGGATTTACCAGTTTTTCGGGCGGGAGGTTTTTGAATGCAGAATAAGGTGGAAATCTGCGGGGTAAATACCGCCAAGCTGAAGGTATTGAAAGGGGAGGAGACCCAGGAGCTTCTGCGCCGGGTGAAGGAGGGGGACATGGCTGCCCGGGAGGCCTTGATCCAGGGGAACCTGCGCCTGGTTTTGTCAGTTATCCAGAAGTTTACCAACCGGGGGGAGAACGCGGACGATCTCTTTCAGGTGGGATGTATCGGACTGATCAAGGCCATTGACAACTTCGACGTGAATCTGAACGTGAAGTTCAGCACCTATGGGGTGCCCATGATCGTGGGGGAGATCCGCCGGTACCTTCGGGACAACAGCTCCATGCGGGTGTCGCGTTCCATGCGGGATACGGCCTATAAGGTTCTCCAGGCGAAGGAAGCTTATTTGGCGAAGCATCAGAAGGAACCCACCGTAGAGGAAATTGCGCAGATCATTGGAATCCGCCGGGAGGACGTGGTATTTGCGCTGGATGCCATTTTAGAGCCGGTGTCTCTCTATGAGCCGGTCTACTCCGACAGCGGAGATGCGATCTGCGTGATCGACCAGGTAAAAGACAACAAGAATACGGACGAGCGCTGGACGGAGCGCATTGCCCTGAAGGAGGCGGTGGGACACTTGACGGAGCGAGAGAGAAAAATCTTATCCATGCGGTTTTTTCAGGGTAAGACCCAGATGGAGGTCTCGACGGAAATCGGCATATCCCAGGCTCAGGTGTCCCGGCTGGAGAAAAACGCCCTGCGGCAAATCAGAAAAGAGCTGTAAGCGAGGCTGGAGTTGTTTCGTCCACAGGTCGGGCGCCTAAGATATGCAGAAAACGCAGGTCGGTGAAGGCGTAAGAGCTGAGGGGCCTCCAGTCCGCGTCCATGCTGTGGGCAGCCACCAAGATTTGAGACAGGTCGCCGGGAGGCCCGACCTCTACGATGACCAAGGTGTGTCCGTACTCCTGCGAGCTGAAATTCAACTGGACAAAGTCGCCGGGGAGGACATCTTCCGGGGCGGCCAATGCGCCTGCCGGGCCTGGTGAGAGCTCTGTCCGGAGCAGAAAGTTTTTAAAGAACGGAACGCCGGTCCAGGCCGGAGCCTTTTCGTTGGCGCTGCGGTAGTACCAGCCGTAGACCGGGGTAAAGTTCATAATCCCGGTACCGGCATATAGGCACTGAGAGGCGAAGTTGGTACAGTCGCCCCCCAGGTCCTGGTAATCATAGAATCGGGGGTTGCGGCCATAGGCCCAGCGGTGGGCATATTGTACGGCGGCCTGTCGGTTGTAGGGAAGCAGCATTGCATCACCCCCTCATGGTATGGGTGCTCCATCTTATGCAAAGCGGGATGCAAAAAGAACAGGTCACGCCCATATGGGTGTGACCTGTTTTTCAAAACGGGAAGGGGAACGGTTACGCCTTTCCGGCGCAGCCCAGTACGTCGGTCAGCTTGTGAGCGACCAGCTCCTTGATGGCGGCGCGGGCGGGCTTCAGATACTGACGGGGATCGAAGTCGCCGGGGTGGTCCACAAAGTGCTTGCGGATGGTGGCGGTCATGGCCAGACGCAGGTCGGAGTCGATGTTGATCTTACAGACAGACAGCTCGGCAGCG
>CAJMQD010000010.1 GCA_905215425.1 uncultured bacterium | reverse complement strand
CTCAAATCAAATTTGTCCGTCCCCAGCTGAAGCTGCCCCATTTTGTAAAAGCTGACGGCTCCGTGGCCGGGGAGGCCCATCTGGACCAGTACCGCGCCTGGGGCAAGTCCTGTGGGGTGCTGGCCGCCGTGATTGCAGTTGTGGTGCTGGGGCTGAACGGTTTGTCTCAGCTGACCGGTCTGGACACAGCCCGGGCAGAGCTGGTGGAGCAGCGGGAGCTGCTGCGGCAGGTGATGCCGGAGGCATCCTATCGCTCGGAGACCCCCTACCGTTCCCCCTACGCCTTGAGCATTACGGCGGGATACAGCGACGATGAGATGATCGGCTACTGTGTGGAGGTACAGACCCACGGCTTTGGCGGACCCATCACCATGGTGGTGGGGGTGGATCTGGACGGTAAGGTCACCGGTGTGGCGGTGACCGATCACAGCGAGACCCGGAACATGGGCACGAAGGCCATGGAGAAGGACTATCTGGACCAGTATGTGGGCCGCTCCGGCACCATTCGTATGTCCGGCAGCAACTGCGTGGACGCGGTGTCCGGAGCCACGGCCACCTCCAAGGCCATCACCGCCGGAGTGAACCGGGCGCTGGCCATTGTGGCCAATCTGGATCCGGAGGACGACCAGTCCTATGAAGACGGCGAAGTGTAAAGAAAAGGGGAGAGAACGGTGAAAATACCCTTTGAATTGGCGGGGATCGCCCTGGCGGCCCTGCTGTCGGAAAATTTTATTCTGGTCAAATGCCTTGGACTGGGCGTGCGGGAACAGGCTCTGCGGGAGCCCAAGGACGCCTTCCGCACCGGGTACAGCCTGACCCTGGTGATGGTGGTTACCGCCCTGCTGGGCTGGTTGGCGGACAACCTGATTCTGGTGCGCTTCAGTCTGACGTATCTGCGGACCTTGGTGTTCACCCTGCTGGCCCTGAGCGTGGTGGCCGGTCTGCGGCGGGTGATCCGGGCCTGTCTGCCGGAATTGTCCCGGCGGATCGACGAAAATCTGGCCTCTATCACCACCAACTGCGCGGCTTTGGGCGTGGTCCTGCTGATCTCTCAGCGGGGCTATGGCCTGGGGGCCGCCCTGGTGTTTGCCCTGTGCGGCGGGATCGGCGCAACGGTGGTTATGGTCAGCTATGCCTCCCTTGGGGAGGAAGTGGATATGGAGAGCTGCCCCAAAGTATTCCGGGGCGTGCCCATTCGCTTGATCACCATGGGACTGATGGCAATGGCTATGGTAGGGTTCTATGGCCTTCACCTGAACTGAACAAAACAATAAGCGGCGCCCCGTTTATAGCGGGGCGCCGCTTTTATGTTGTGGTCTTAGACCAAGCCGTAGCTCTGAGCCAGCTTTTTAAACACGGGCAGAGAGCGCTCCAGGGTGTCCTTGGCTACGCAGTAGGCCAGGCGCACATAGCCGGGGCACTCGAAGTCGTCGCCGGGCACCATCAGCAGGTCGTACTCCATGGCCCGCTTGCAGAAGGCCCGGGCGTCGGGCTCCGGCGACTTGACGAACAGGTAGAAGGCCCCGTCGGGATAGACGCACTGGAAGCCCAGTTCCCGCAGGCCGTTGTAGATCAGGTCGCGGTTGGCCTCATAGGCGGAGATGTCCGCCGTCTGACCGATGCACGCGGCGGCCACCCGCTGGAACAGGGAGGACACGCAGATGTAGCCCTGGGTCCGGTAAGCCCCGGCCACCGCGGCCATCACCCGGTCGTGGTCCTCCACCCGGGGGGACAGGGCCAGGAAGCCCACCCGCTCGCCGGGCAGGGACATGGACTTGCTGAAGGAGTAGCAGTACACGGTGTTGGCGTACATGGCGGGGAGGAAGGCCACCTCTGTGCCGCCGTAGACCAGCTCGCGGTAGGGCTCGTCCGCCACGATGTAGATGGGGTGTCCGTATTCCCGCTGCTTGCGCTCCAGCAGAGCGCACAGGTCGGTCAGACTCTCCCGGGACAGCACTACGCCGGAGGGGTTGTTGGGGGAGTTGAGGAGGAACACGGCGGTCTTTTCGTTGATGGCCGCCTCGATAGCGGGCGGGTCGGGCTGGAAGGTGCCGGGCAGACCGGGCACCACCCGCAGTACGCCGCCGGCGTCCTCCACAAACACCCGGTACTCCGAGAAGAAGGGGGCCAGGGTGACGGCCTCGTCCCCCGGGGAGAGCAGGGCGTGGGCCAGGATGGAAAGGGCGGCGGAGGCACCGTCGGTCATGTACACGTCCTGGGGGCGGTAGTCCATGGAGAAGGTGCGGTTCAGGTAGTCGGCCATCTTCCGGCGCACATCGGCCAGTCCCTGGGCGGGGGCATAGGCGTGGAGTGCCGTGGGGGGCATGGTGTCCATCAGGCGGTCGATGGTCTGACGGACGCAGGGGGGCGGGTCGATGCTGGGACTGCCGATGGTGAAGTTATACACATTCTCCGGCCCCACAATGGCGGCCCGCTGTTCGCCGTATGCGGCGATCTCGCGGATGGAGCAGCCGCTGCTGCCCCAGGTAACAAGTCGTTCAGGAATCATACGTTTGCCTCCTTGGACAGATAGTCCTTCAAAGAGAGAATGGCCTGACGGTACCCCTCGAAGCCCAGCCCCATATAGGTTTTGATGCAGGCCATGCCGGCGTAGGAGATCTGACGGAAGCTCTCCCGCTGGCTGACGTCGGACAGATGGACCTCCACCGCGGGCAGGGCTACCGCCTTCAGGGCATCCAGAATGGCCACGCTGGTGTGGGTATAGGCGGCGGGGTTGATAACGATGCCGTCGAACCTGCCGTAAGCCTCCTGGATCCGGTCCACAATGGCCCCCTCGTGGTTGGACTGGAATACCTCGCCCTCCACGCCGGCCTCCTGGCAGGCGTCCAGCACAAACTGGCACAGCTGGGCATAGTCCTGCCTGCCGTAGATATCCGGCTCCCGCAGGCCCAGCAGATTCAGGTTGGGGCCGTTGATGATCAGCAGCTTCATCCCATCACCTCCATGATCTGGCGCACCGTGTCCTCCACGGGGCCGTTGTTGTCAATGATATGGTCGGCAAAGGCCCGGTACAGGGGCTCCCGTTCCATCTCCAGCTCCTTCAGGTCCCGGCTGAGGGAGATGGGGCGCCCCTCCCGGGGCAGGCGGTCCGTATCCCGGCGCAGCCAGAAGATCACCCCGTTCTGATGCAGCAGGGGGTAGTTTTCACGCCGGGTGACGCAGCCGCCCCCGGTGGCGATGATGCCGGCTGAGCTCTTGCCCAGCTGAGCCAGCGCCTGAGTCTCCAGAGTGCGGAAGGCGTCCTGCCCCTGGTCGGCGAAGATCTTGGGGATGGACGTTCCGGCGGCCGCCTCCACGGCGGCATCGCTGTCAGTTACGGGGCGGCCCAGCCTTTTCCCCAGCAGAGCGGCCACCGTGGACTTGCCGCTGCCGGGCATACCGATCAGGACGATGTTCTGCATCCGGCGGGCCAGCAGGTCGCGGATGCGGACGATCTCGCTGTCGGCGATCTCCTGATCCAGGAACAGCTCGGCGGTGCGCTTGGCCTGGGCCACCAGCATATAGAGCCCTCCGGCGCAGGGGATGCCCAGCTCCTCCGCCTGAAGCATCAAAGCGGTGCGGGCGGGGTTATACAGGATGTCCAGCACGCCGCTGCACCGGGGAAAGCCCTTCAGGTCCAGGGGGGAGACCCCATTGTTGGGGTACATCCCCACGGGGGTGGTGTTGACGATCACGTCGGCGTCGGCGTGGCGGTCCAGATTGTTGTAGTTGTCCTCGCCGGAGCGGGAGATGACGGTGACGCTGGCGGCCCCCAGCTGCTCCAGCACGGCGCACACCGTGGCGGAGGCGCCGCCGCTGCCCAGCACCAGCACCTTTCTGCCCGCCACGGCGATGCCGCTGTGGGCCACCATCCCGGCAAAGCCGTAGGCGTCGGTGTTGTCGCCGTACAGGGTGCCGTCCTTCCGGTGGATCAGTACATTCACGCTGCCTAGCTTTTTCGCGATGGGGGACAGTTGGGCGCAGTGGGGGATGACCGCTTTTTTGTAGGGGATGGTCACGTTCAGTCCGGCGAAGTCCCGGCGGGTGAGAAACTCGTCCAGCTTGTCCTTGGGACACTCATACAGCTTGTAGTCGTAGTCTCCCAGCAGGGCGTGGATGGCAGGGGAGTAGCTGTGGCCCAGCTTTTCCCCTAAAAGTCCGTATTTCCCTTCCATTATACCACCTCGCTGTAGCTGCCCAGATAGGAGAACTCCTCGCACAGAGAGGGGAGCTCGGCCATGAGCTGCTGGAACTGGGGGGTGTAAACGGAGGTCTCCAAGTCGAAGTAGAACATGAACTCGAAGTTGCGCTCGGGCATGGGCCGGCTCTCCAGCTTGTTCAGGTTGATGCCCAGGGCATAGAACCGGGACAGCACCTTGTACAGAGAGCCGGGGCGGTGGGGCAGCACCATCATCAGGCTGGTGCGGTCGGCCCCGGGGTAGATCTCCAGGTTTTTTGAGATGCAGATGAACCGGGTGAAGTTGTTCCCCTGGTCCTGTACATTGGAGGCCAGACAGGTCAGGCCGTACAGCTCAGCGCAGGAGCGGGAGGACAGGGCCGCTACATCCTTCCGGCCGGACTGGGCCACCCGCTTGGCGGCGGCGGCAGTGTTTTCGCAGCGGACCACGGTGATCTCGGGGTGCTGCTGCAAAAAGGCGGAGCACTGGGCGATGGCCTGCTCGTGGGAGCAGATCTCCCTGATGTCGGACAGCTTGGCTCCGGGATTGGCCAGCAGGTTGTGGTCCACCTTCAGCCGCAGACTGCGCACGATGCGGAAGTCGTGGCGCATCATCAGGTCGTATACCGCATTGACGGAGCCGGCGGTGCTGTTCTCCACGGGGATGACGCCGTATTGGCACAGTCCCTTTTCAATGGCGGAGAACACGGCTTCGAAATTGGAAAAATAGAATACGTTGGGCAGCTTGAACAGCCGGTCACAGGCCAGCTGGGAGTAGGCCCCCTCCACGCCCTGACAGGCCACGGCGGCGCTGCTGGGGAAGAGCTTGGGGGTGTGTTCAATGGCCCGGGCGATCTGTTCGGTCAGGGCGGTGTTGGTGCCCAGCATGCGGGTCTGGTGGCTGCGGCTGAGCTCGAACAGCAGGGAGTAGAGAGATACGGCGTAATCCTTCAGGTCATCCGGAGTTTTTGCCGCCACATCCAGCAGCTTCTCCCGCTCCCGCTTGCCGTCCAGAACGGGCAGATCATGCTCCTTTTTATAGGCGGCGATGGCGGCGGCCACCTCCATGCGCTGGCCGAACAGGGCCAGCAGCTGGCGGTCGATGTCGTCGATCTGCTTGCGATAGTCGTTAAGGTCCATGTTGTTACCTCGTTTCTTTTTTGCGCGCCAGCAGGGCGTCGTATACGGCGATGGCGGCGGCTGCCTCCACACAGGGGACGGCCCGGGGCACGATACAGGGGTCGTGCCGCCCGGTGACGGTCAGCGGGGCGGGAGTCATGGTGTTCAGGTCTACGCTGCGCTGCTCCCGGGAGATGGAGGGGGTGGGCTTAAAGGCGGCCCGGAAGGTGAGGGGCATTCCGTCGGTGATGCCCCCTAAAATTCCGCCGCAGCGGTTGGCGGTGGTGACTACCTTCCCGTTTTCCACAGTGAAGGGGTCGTTGTTTTCGCTGCCCCGCAGCCCGGCGGCGCCAAACCCGGCGCCGAACTCCACGCCCTTCACGGCGGGAATGCCGAAGACGATGGCGGCAATGCGGTTTTCCATGCCGCCGAACATGGGGTCCCCCAGTCCGGCGGGCAGACCCAGTACGGCGCACTCCACGATGCCGCCCACGGAGTCACCCTCCTGTCGGGCAGCGGCGATGGCCTGCTGCATTTTTTGCCCCTGGGCGTCGCTGACAGTGGGGAAGGGCTTGTGTGCGGTGGAGCAGGTCAGCTCCCCCGCGTCCTCCACTCCGGCGACGGTGGCGATGCGGCTGATGATCTGGATGCCCTCCCGCTCCAGCAGCTGGAGGCAGATGCCGCCGGCGATGCACAGGGGGGCGGTGAGCCGCCCGGAGAAGTGGCCGCCCCCGGCGTAGTCCTGGGCGCCGAAGTATTTCACCTGGGCGGTGTAGTCGGCGTGGCCGGGGCGGGGGGTGCGGGCCAGGGCGGCGTAGTCGCCGGAGCGGGTGTTGGTGTTGCGGATGATGGCCGTTATGGGTGCGCCGCAGGTGCGGCCGTCCTTCAGACCGCACAGGAATTCGGGTACATCCCCCTCCTTCCGGGGGGTGGACCAGGCATTCTGCCCCGGGGCCCGGCGGCCTAAAAACCGTTGGAGGGCCTCCAGATCCACATTCTCCCCGGCGGGGATACCCTCCATGGTCACGCCGATGGCCGGGGAGTGGGACTGACCGAAGATGGTCAGGTGCAGATTTTCACCGTAGCTGCTGCTCATGGCTGTTCTCCTTTCAGCTGCTGAAAGTCCTCCCAGAAGCGGGGGTAGGATTTGGCGACGCACTGGCTGTCCGTCACCGTGACCGGTCCGCGGCAGGCGCAGGCGGCCACGGCGGCCGCCATGGCGATGCGGTGGTCGTTCCAGGCATCCACGGTGCCGCCCGCCAGCTGGGCTCGGCCGTGGATGACCAGACCGCTCTCCTGTTCCTCCACCTGCCCGCCCAGGGCGGACAGCAGGGCGGCGGTGCTCTTCAGCCGGTCGGACTCCTTCAGGCGCAGCCGCCCGGCGTTTTCAATATAAGTGGTCCCCTCCGCCGCCGCGGCCACCGCGCTGAGAGCGGGGATCAGATCGGGGATGGGGGCGGCGTCGATGGTGACGCCCCGCAGGGCACTCCTGCGGACGGTGACGGAGCCCTCTGACGCCTCCACCTGCGCCCCGAAGGCGCGGAGGATGTCCAGAACTGCCCGGTCCCCCTGGGAGGAGGTGAGGGACAGGCCCTCTACGGTGATTCCCCCCGGGGACAGGGCCCCGGCGCACAGGAAAAAGGCGGCGTTGGACCAGTCTCCCTCCACCCGGCACAGTCCGGGCAGGCGGCAGGTCTGGCCGCCGGGGATGCGCCAGCTCTGGCCGTCCCGGGTGAACCGGATGCCGGACAGGCGCAGGGCATCCTCGGTCATGGCCACATAGCCCGCCGACTCCATGGGTCCGGTGACAGTGAGGGTGCTGTCCCCCGCCAGCCGGGGCAGGGCCATGAGCAGGCCGGAGATGTACTGGGAGGACACGTTTCCGGGCAGTGTATATTCCCCGGGGCGCAGCCGGCCGCCGCAGCGGAGGAGGCTGCCCTCCTGCTCCAGAGTCATGCCGTGCTCCTTCAGAACCGTATCAAAGGGGGCCAGAGGCCGCTGGGGCAGGCGGCCCTCCATGACAAAGGTGCCTTCCGCCCCCAGGGCCCCCACTAAGGGGAGCAGGAAGCGGAGGGTGGAGCCGCTCTCGCCGCAGGCCAGCTGTGCCGGGGCGCCGGGGGCGGCGGCAATGGGCCGGACGGAAAAGCGATCCGGGGCAGTCTGCTGAATGTCCGCCCCAAGGGCATTGAGACATTTGGTCGTAGCTAAAATGTCGGCAGAGGGGCCGCCGCACACCAGCTCCACCGGCTCCCGGCCCAGGGCAGCGCAGATCAGCAGCCGGTGGGCCTGAGACTTGGAGGCGGGGATGGTCACCCGTCCCGTGCGGGGGCCGGGGGCCGCGACGGCCGTCATTGGATGCCCCCGTCCCGCATCCAGTCCCGAATCTCAGCCTCGGGAATGGACTCGATGCGGCAGCGGCCGATGGCCTCGGGGACAATCAGGTGCATCTTGCCGCCGGAGATCTTTTTATCGGACAGGGCGGCGCGGTACAGCGCCTCCAGGGGGTAATCGGTCTGGGTGGGCAGGTCGTATTTGTCCAGAATGGCCAGCAGGCGGTCCAGTACCTCCTGGGTGCAGATGCCCCGCTTCACCGCCGCCCGGGTGATGATGGCCATGCCGATGGCCACGGCGCAGCCGTGGGGGATGGAGAAGTCGCTGCACGCCTCCACCGCGTGGCCGAAGGAGTGTCCCAGGTTCAGCTTCCGGCGGGCGCCGGTGTCGAACTCGTCCTCCATCACCGCCATGCGCTTCAGGGTGACGCAGGTGGAGATCACATGCTCCACCTGATCCTTGACGGGGGTATTCCAAAGCTCCTCAAAAAAGTTGGCGTCGAAGAGCACGCTGTACTTGATGATCTCTCCGTAGCCGCAGCGGTACTCCCGCTCCGGCAGGGTGGTCAGGGTGTCCGGGTCGCACAGCACCAGCCAGGGCTGATAGAAGCACCCGGCCTGATTCTTGCCCGTGTTCAGGTCGATGGCGGTTTTGCCCCCTACAGAGGAGTCCACCGCCGCCAGCAGGGTGGTGGGCACCTGAATGAAGGGGATGCCCCGCTGATAGGTGGCGGCGGCAAAGCCCGCCATGTCCCCGGTGACGCCGCCGCCCAGGGCCACGATAATGTCGCTGCGGGTCATGTGGTTCTCCCCTAAAAAGTGGAGCAGCTGCCCGTAAGTGGTCAGATTCTTGCTGGCCTCCCCGGCAGGGAAGGCCCAGGAGATCACCCGGAAGCCCGCCTGCTCCAGACTGCTGCACAGACGCTGGCCGTACAGGGGCAGCACATTGGTGTCGGAGATCACGGCGGCGGTGCGCCCCGCTCCGGTGACCTGGGCGATGTGCGCTCCGGCCTGGTCCAGCAGGCCGCGGCCGATCTCAATGTCGTATTCCCGGGATGCCGCAACATGAATGGTAGTCATCGTCCGTCAACCTCCGCCTTTCGTTTTCTGCCCTCGTCCAGCAGCCGCACCAGCTCCTGCTGATCGTCTGCCGCCAGGGCGTCGCGATACTGCTGCATACTGGCCATAAAAAAGTCCAGCTCTTTCAGCAGAAAGTCCTTGTTTTCCAGGAAGAGCTCCGCCCACATCTGGGGCGCCAGCCAGGCCACCCGGGTCATGTCCTTGTAGCTGCCCGCGGAGAAGCCCTTGTGGGCCCCGGCGGTGGGGCTTTTGATGTATCCGTTGGAGATCACATGGGCCATCTGAGAGGTGAAGGCGATCATCTCGTCGTGCTCCGGCGCGCCGGTGATGGAGAAGCGGCCAAAGCCCGCCGGGGCCAGCAGGGCCTTGGCCCGGTCCAGCAGAGTGATGTCGTCCCGGTCCATGGGCACCAGCACCATGGGGGCGCTGTGGAACAGGTTGGCCCGGGCGTATTTGAAGCCGGAGTTGTGGGTGCCCGCCATGGGGTGGCCGCCCAGGAAGGTGACGCCGTGCTCCTTGGCCACGGGGAAACAGGCGGAGCACACCACCCGCTTGGTGCCGCAGCAGTCGATGACCACCGGGTGGGGGCCCATGAGAGGGGCCTTTTCTTTAAAGTAGGCGATGGAGGCGGCGGGATAGGCCGCCAGCAGGATCAGGTCGCAGGCGGCAAGCTTGTCATCGGTAAGCGGGCCGTCTACCGCGCCGCTGAGCTGGGCGAATTCCTGAGTGCTGGGATCGGCGTCAAGGGCCAGCACCTGCCAGCCCGCCTCGTGATAGGCTTTGGCAAAGGAACCGCCGATCAGCCCCAGGCCGAGAATCCCGATTGTCATTGTACCGCCTCCCGCACAGAGCGCACCTTCTTGGCCAGAGCGTCATATTCCTCCGGCCGCAGAGACTGGGCGCCGTCGCACAGAGCGTGAATGGGGTCGTTGTGTACCTCGATGATCAGACCGTCGGCCCCGCAGGCGGTGGCCGCCAGAGCCATGGGGGGCACCAGCCGGGCAATTCCGGTGGCGTGACTGGGATCTACAATGATGGGCAGGTGGGTCAGCTCCCGCAGCATGGGCACCACGGCCAGGTCCAGGGTGTTCCGGGTGTAGTCGTCGAAGGTGCGGATGCCCCGCTCGCACAGGATGACCTGCTCGTTGCCTCCGGCCATGATGTACTCGGCGCTCATCAGCAGCTCCTTCATGGTGCTGGCCAGGCCGCGCTTGAGGAGGATGGGCTTGCGCAGACGGCCCAGTTCCTTCAAAAGGTCGAAGTTCTGCATGTTCCGGGCGCCCACCTGAATGAGGTCCACATCTTCAAACAGGGGCAGGTGCTCCACCCCCATGATCTCGGTGACGATGGGCAGGCCGGTCTCCTGCCGGGCGATCTTCAGCAGCTCGATGCCCTCGGCCTTCAGCCCCTGGAAGTCGTAGGGGGAGGTGCGGGGTTTGAAGGCGCCGCCCCGGAGCATATTGGCGCCGGAGGCCTTGACCGCCTTGGCCACAGCTACGATCTGTTCCTCTGTCTCCACAGAGCAGGGGCCGGCGATCATGCAGAAGTTCCCGTGGCCGATCTTCACGTCGCCCACCTGTACCACGGTGTCATCGGGGTGGAACTTGCGGTTGCAGCACTTGAAGGGCTCGGTCACCCGGGTCACGGAGTCCACAATGCCCAGACTGCCGATAAGGTCCATGTCGATGCGGCTGGTGTCGCCCACCAGACCCAGCACAGTCTGATACACGCCATGAGAGACGTGGATGTTCAGCCCCTGGCCCTTCAGCCAGTCCATCAGCTGATCCTGTTTTTCTTTTTCTACTCCGTTTTTTAATACGACGATCATTGCCGAGCCCTCCGTTTATAAATGTTTTGGGAAAATGAAAATGCGGCACAGGTCTAACCTGTGCCGCACGAAACAGTCTCTTACCGAGCTTATTTTTGCACCACAAATTAGCCTTACTACGCAGTCATAGTAAAGTAGTAATAGGATGCAAAAAAGTAGCGATTCATCATATGGACACTCTCCGTCGCTAAACTGTTGTTGGCTAAAGTATAAGAACTTTATGACGGAATGTCAACAGGGAAAAGTGCACAAAACACGGAGAAAGGCCGAGCAGCCGTTGTGCGAGATTTCAAAAGGCCCGTCCGCTGTCTTGTATTGGCGAAAAAATGCGCTGCCTGCCGATCACGTCCCACCAAATTGAAGCCCAGCGGGACGAATAAGCGGTAAAACCGGCCTTCTGGCCGGCGGCGCTTATGCGCCGTAAATTCGTTTTGCCCCGCAAAACAAATTGCGCAGGGGCGGCTTTGCCGACCCCCGAGCATTGAAATCTCCGAAGGGTGGAGCGAATAAAATGAGCGGAACCCAACAAAGAAGTCACGACTTTCGTCGTGACTTCTTTGTTGAACTATGTTGACGAAAAAGATGCACCAATCCAAAGCCCCATCTCATCAAGCCGCAAACCAGCGGAGCGTTTGCGGCTTGAAAAGGAGGAGCAGCGGAATGAGTGCGCTCTGACTTTTTGAAAAAAGTCGGAGCAAGCGATATGAAGCTTGCTCCGACGTGGTGCAGCAAGGCAATCCAAATCCGAACCGTTTTTGTTGCTGATAGCTTCCTG
>CAJMQD010000009.1 GCA_905215425.1 uncultured bacterium | reverse complement strand
TTGTGACCGCAGCGCCCCATATCACCAGCCCCGACAGCACCCAGAAGATCATGCAGCGGGTGTGCATCGCTCTGGTGCCTACCCTGATCGCCTCTGTCATCATCTTCGGCATCCAGGCCCTGATCCTGACGGCGGTCACCGTGGCGGCCTGTGTCCTGTTTGAGTACGGCTACTGCAAGATGATGGGCCGCGAGGTCCCCGTGGGCGATTTTTCCGCCGCTGTTACCGGTATGCTGCTGGCCTTTAACCTGCCCGCTACTCTGCCTTGGTGGATGGGCGTTGTGGGCGCGTTTATCGCCATCGTGATCGTCAAGCAGCTGTTCGGCGGTCTGGGCTATAACTTCGCCAACCCCGCCATTGTGGGCCGTATCGCTTTGGCTATGGGCTTTGCCAGCAAGATGGCTACCTATCCCAAGCCCGCTTCCGCCATTGACGCCTTTGCCTCCGCCACTCCTCTGGCGGCTCAGGGTGCGGTGCAGGGCGGCGCCCAGACCTATCTGACCCTGCTGATGGGCACCCACGGCGGCGTCCTGGGCGAGACCTGCGCGCTGACCATCCTCATCGGCGGCATCTATCTCATCGCCACCAAGGTCATCAGCCCCATCATCCCCGTTACCTATCTGGGCACCGTGGCTGTGCTCAGCCTGGTGGCCGGGAAAGACCCCATCTATCAGCTGCTGTCCGGCGGCCTGATGCTGGGCGCCTTCTTTATGGCCACCGACTATGTCACCTCTCCCACCACCAATAAGGGCAAGATCGTGTTCGGCCTGGGTCTGGGTATTGTGACCTGCGCCATCCGCTTCCTGGGCACCATGAACGAGGGCGTGTCCTTCGCCATTCTGCTGATGAACCTGCTGGTGCCTTACATCGATGTGCTGACCCGGCAGGACCTGCTGGGCGTGGCCAAGGTGAAAAAGGGAGGTGCCGCGAAATGAGCAACTGGAACAAGGTATTTAAGCCTATCGTGGTACTATGTGCCATCTGCGTTGTGGTAACGGCCGCTCTGGCTGCCACCAACGCGGCCACCGCACCCGTGATTGCAGCCGCCACGGCCGAGGCCCAGCGTCAGGCCCGTATGGAGCTGCTGCCCGATGCCGATAACTTCACTGAGGTGACCGGCATTCAAGTGGAGAACGTCTCCGCCATCTACACCGCCGACAACGGCGCGGGCGTGGTCATCACCAGTACCGCCAAGGGTTACGGCGGCACCATGACGGTTATGACCGCCTTTACTCCTGACGGCACCATCCGCCAGCTGAAGGTGACGGATAATAAGGAGACCAAGGGTATCGGCAGCAACGTGGCCAGCAGCGCCTCCTATTGGGAGAAGTACGCCGGCCTGTCCGCAGAGAAGGCCCTGGTGCTGAAAACTGATGTGGACGCCTACTCCGGCGCCACCATCTCCAGCAAGGCTTTGAACGCCGCGGTGAACTCCGCCATCGAAGCCTACAACATGATCCCTTGAAAGGCGGGTGAGTCAAGATGAGTAAAAATAGTAAACTGAGCATCCTTACCAACGGCATTCTGAAAGAAAACCCCTCTCTGCGCCTCGTCCTGGGCACCTGTCCCACCCTGGCCGTGACCACTATGGCCGCCAACGGCATCGGTATGGGCCTGGCCGCCACCTTCGTGCTCCTGTGTTCCAACGTGGCTATCTCCGCCCTGCGGAAGATCATCCCCGACCAGGTGCGTATTCCCTGCTATATCACCCTGATCGCCGGCTTCGTGTCCGTGGTTCAGATGATCGTCAAGGCCTATGTGCCCGACCTGGATAAGGCTCTGGGCGTGTACCTGCCCCTGATCGTGGTGAACTGCATCATTCTGGGCCGTGCTGAGATGTTCGCCAACAAGAACACCGTGATCGACTCCGCACTGGACGGCATCGGTATGGGCCTGGGCTTTACCCTGACCCTGACCATCATGGGCTCCATCCGTGAGATCCTGGGCTCCGGCACCTGGATGTCCGGTCTGGGCAGCCTGATTCCCGCTCTGGGCAGCGACTTCGCTATCCGCGTCATCCCCGAGTCCATCGACTCCTTCTCTCTGATGACCAGCGCACCCGGCGGCTTCTTCATGTTCGGCGTGATGATGGCCGGCGCCACATGGCTGACCAGCCGTCCCAAGAAGAACAAGCCTGCCGCTGCTGAGGAAGGGGGGGCTGAATGATGGCCGTGAAACTCGCCAGCATTTTCTTCACCATGATCCTGGTGGACAACTACGTCCTGGTCAAGTTCCTGGGCATCTGCCCCTTCCTGGGCGTGTCCAAGAAGCTGGACAGTGCCGTGGGCATGTCCCTGGCCGTCACCTTCGTCATGGTCCTGGCCACTGCGGCCACCTGGCCCATCCAGATGTTCCTGCTGACCCCTGAGGGGTCTGAGGGTACCAGCCGTGATATGGGCTATCTGCAGACCATCGTGTTCATTCTGATCATCGCCATCCTGGTGCAGCTGCTGGAGAACTTCCTGAAGAAGTTCATCCCCGCCCTGTACAAGTCTCTGGGTGTGTACCTGCCCCTGATCACCACCAACTGCACCATCCTGGGCGTGACCATCCTGAACATCGACAACGGCTATAACTTCATCGAGAGCGTGGTGTGCGCCGCCGGCGCCGGCCTGGGCTTCCTGCTGGCCATGGTGCTGTTCTCCGGCGTTCGCCGCCGTGTGGAGGAGGCCGTTACCCCCAAGTGCTTCGAGGGTCTGCCCATCACTCTGGTTTCCGCGGCCATTACCTCCCTGTCCTTCATGGGCTTCGGCGGCATCGTGGAATCCATTTTCCACGTTTGACGGATGAATGGGAGGTAACGAAATATGAATCCTATTGTATTGGCAATCGTTCTGGTCACGGTCATCGGTCTGATCGGTGCCGTGATTCTGGTGGCTGCGTCCATCTTTATGTATGTCCCCGTTGACGAGCGGGTGGAGAAGATCACCGCTGCTCTGCCCGGAGCCAACTGCGGCGCCTGCGGCTGTGCCGGCTGCGCTGACTACGCCAAGAGCGTGGTGGAGGACGGCAACGCTGTGAACAAGTGCGTACCCGGCGGCGCCAAGGCTGCCGCCGCCGTGGCAGAGATCATGGGCGTGGAGGCCAGTTCCGCCACTCCCATGAAGGCCGTGGTGGTGTGCTCCGGCACCTGCGATAAGACCTCTAAGCGCTACTCCTTCGAGGGCGTTCAGAGCTGTCAGGCCGTGAAGGGCCTGTATGGCGGCGATGGTCTGTGCAAGTTCAGCTGCCTGGGCTACGGCGACTGTACCCGGGCCTGTGCCTTCGACGCCATCCACCTTGTGGACGGCATCGCCAAGGTAGACTACGCCAAGTGTACCGGCTGCGGCGCCTGTGCCGCCGCCTGCCCCGGCGCTGTCATCTCCATTATCCCTGAGCACAAGCGCAAGCCTGTGGTCCAGTGCCGCAACCAGGAGAAGGGCGCTGTTACCCGCAAGCAGTGCACTGCCGGCTGTATCGGCTGCATGAAGTGCGCCAAGGCCTGCCCCAAGGAGGCCATCACCGTGGAGAACAACGTGGCTCACATCGACCAGTCCAAGTGCGTTGGCTGCCAGTTGTGCGTCAAGGAGTGCCCCGTGGGCATCATCCACGTCCCCGCGAACCAGTAACCGGTAAATACAAAAAGGATCCCGTCCGACTGTCGGACGGGATCTTTTTTGCGAAAAGCGGCGCCCCGCTCCGGACGAGCCAAAGCGAGGCGCTTCAGATTTACAGATGACCGCGGTCCCGCAGCCAGCTGGGCAGCGTCTGTGCCTTGGCGCTGGACACCACCCCCATAGCGGCGAACAGGGTGATGATGGAAGAACCGCCGTAGCTGATGAAGGGGAGGGTAAGCCCCATACAGGGGGCGATAAATAGACACATCCCTACATTCAGGGCGATCTGGATCAGCAGCATGCCGCCCAAACCGATACAGACATAGGCGTAGAAGGGGGAGCTGGCGTGCAGACCGATCCAAAAGCAGCGGAGGATAATGGCGGCCAGAACGGCCAGAAGCAGGCAGCAGCCAATGAGGCCCAGTTCTTCACCGCAGACGGCGAAAATGAAGTCTGTGTGCCGGGCGGGGAGAGATTCATTGGCCAAGGACTGGGTGCGCATCCCGTGGAGATATCCCTGACCCGTGATACGCCCCGCTCCGATGGCCATAAGCGATCGGGTCTGCTGCCAGCCAACTCCCCCTGGGTCGTAGCTGTGATCCAGCAGGGCTCGGATGCGCTTGACGATATAGTTGCTGTCCCACAGCGCGGTATCCGGCAGGACGAACAGCCACAGGATCACCACCGCCCCAACGATGAGGCTGCCGGTGATCAAAAACCACCGGGTTTTGACCCCGGCGCTCCAGGCCATGATGACAAAAATCAGAAGGTAGACTACACACATGCCCATGTCGCCGCACACTACGGCCACCAAAGCCAACATCATAGCGGCGTGGCAGCCGATCTGCATTACATTGGGGATGGAGCTGATATCCCCGCCCCGCTCCTGTATCTTGACCATTTGCAGGGAGAGCAGCAGGGTGAAGGGGATCTTTACGATCTCGTTGGGCTGGATGTCCAAGGGAAAGCCGGGGATGATTTTATCCAGGGCCAGCCAGTTCAGATTGCCGGAGTTGTGGTCCGTGCCCAGCGGCGTGAGCAGAAGCAGAATAAAAATAATGTTGAAGCCCAGCAAAAGCTTCCATTTCCGCTCTGTAAACATCTGAAAGTCCACGAATGTCAGCAGAATATAAATGCCAATGCCGATGCAGATGGCCAGGGCCTGCACGATCATACACCGACTGCTCTGGCTGCTTTTCATGTAACGGGTTGCGGAGAAGATCAAGGCCATGCCAAAACTGCAGGCCAGAAGACACAGCAGAAGAAGGGGAAAATCGCCTTTTTTTCGAAACTCCCGCAAGGGGGAGAGAAGCAGTTCCACGACGTCACCTCGGTTTAAGAAAATTTCCTTTGTATTTTACCACTTTTGTGTAGAATCGTAAACTATAAGTGTGTTATAATTTAATGAATACTTTTTAAACTGAGGCGGAACGAACCATGGAATTTCTGACACGGAGCGAGGAAGAGACCGAAGCGCTGGGCAGGCGGCTGGGTGAAAAGCTGACGCCCGGTTCGCTGGTGGCCTATACCGGCGACCTGGGGGCGGGAAAGACGGCCTTTACCCGGGGCTTGGCCCGGGGACTGGGCGTGACCGAACGGGTGACCAGCCCGACGTTCAATATTGTAAACGAATATGAAGGAGGGTGGCTGCCCCTGTTCCATTTTGACCTATACCGGTTAGGCGGCGAGGAGGAACTGTTTGACATCGGCTGGGAGGATTATCTGACCCGGGGCGGTGTCTGTGCAGTAGAGTGGAGCGAAAACGCTGAGGGAGCTCTGGAGGAGCCCTGTATCCGGGTAGAGATTCGAAGAGGGGATCGGGAGGACCAGCGAATGATTGAGATTAAGGGGATAGACCTATGAAGATATTAGCCATTGAGTCCTCCGCCACGGCCTGTTCCGCAGCGCTGTGGGAGGACGGTGCCATTTTGGCCCAGAACGGACAGAACAGCGGCCTGACCCACAGCCGCACGCTGCTGCCCATGGTGGACAGTATGCTGGTCAACAGCGGACACACGCTGCCGGAAGTGGATGTGGTCGCGGTGGCGGCGGGTCCGGGGTCCTTTACCGGGCTGCGCATCGGGGTAGCCGCCGCCAAGGGCCTTGCCTGGGTGGAGGACAAGGACTGCGCGCCCTGCTCCACGCTGGAGTCCATGGCCTGGCCCCTGGCCCACATGGAGGGGGCGGTCATTGTCTGCGCGATGGATGCCCGGCGCAAGCAGGTATACAATGCCCTGTTCTTGGCGAAAAACGGACAGCTGGAGCGGCTGTGCCAGGATCGGGCCATCTCGCTGGTCCAGTTGGGCGAGGAACTAAAAAGTTATACAAATCGAAAAATAGTCGTTGGAGATGGGGCTTGCCTGTGCTATAATGCTCTGTTAGAGGAACTCCCGGATCTGGAATTGGCCCCCAGTCACCTGCGGATGCAGTCGGCGGTTGGGGTGGCCATGGCAGCGGAACGCCTGGCCCAACAGGGCGGGCTGGTCAAGGGAGGCGAGCTGGTTCCCGTCTATCACCGCCTGTCGCAGGCGGAGCGGGAGCGGCTGGCAAGAGAACAGAGCGCATCTAATATTTTGGAAGGGGACAAACAAAATGTATAAGAACAATGGTAAGGTCCATGTGATGGATCACCCTCTGGTGGCCCACAAGCTGACCATTATGCGGGATAAGAACACCAGCGTTAAGGATTTCCGGGAGCTGGTGTCTGAGATCGGGATGCTGATTACTTATGAAGCCACCCGGGATCTCCCCATGACAACCAAAACAGTGGAGACCCCTATCTGCACGGCTGAGATGCCCACCTTGGCCGGCAAGAAGATCGCCGTTGTCCCCATTCTGCGGGCCGGCCTGGGCCTGGTGGACGGTGTGCTGCGGATGATTCCCTCCGCCCGTGTGGGTCACATCGGTATGTTCCGGGACGAGGAAACTCTGGAGCCCCACGTCTATTTCTGCAAGATGCCCAAGGATATCGCCGAGCGCGACATTATGATCGTGGACCCCATGCTGGCCACCGGCGGCAGCGCGGACGCCGCCATTGCAGAGATGAAGAAGCGGGGCTGTAAGAACATCAAACTGATGGTGCTGGTAGCCGCTCCCGAGGGCATCAACTGCATTCAGGAGAAGCACCCCGATGTAGATATCTATGTAGGCGCTGTGGACAGCCATCTGAACGAGCATGGCTATATCGTCCCCGGTCTGGGCGATGCCGGCGACCGTATCTTCGGCACAAAGTAAAAGTATACTGCAGTATACTGCAAAGCTGCTCCGGACCTTGGTTCGGAGCAGCTTTTTGCGTTTCATAGGGGGAAAAGCTGCGGTTAATCTTGAGTATTCTGCTCAGATGTGCTAAAATATACCACTAGTGTATAAAATGTCATAGGTATCACTTAAACGAGGTGTTGTATATGAAGATCGTTGTTTTGGCCGGCGGGCTCAGCCCGGAGCGCAATGTGTCCCTGTCTTCTGGGTCCATGGTCTGTCAGGCCCTGCGGGACCGGGGCCATCAGGTGGCGCTGGTGGATTTGTTTTTTGGCCTGGAGGATCATAAAGGCGAACCGGAGGAGCTGTTCAACGCACCGATCCCCGATTCCTTTAAGAAGGTGAGCCGGCAGGCTCCCGATCTGGAGCAGGTTCGGGCCAGCCGGAAATGGAAGGATGCCTCCGCCATTGGACCCGGCGTGCTGGATCTTTGCAAGAAGGCGGACGTGGTCTATCTGGGCCTGCATGGAGCCTGCGGCGAAGACGGCCGCATCCAGGCGGCGTTGGATCTGCTGGGCGTGCCCTATACCGGTTCCGGCTATCTGTCCTCCGCCATCGCCATGGACAAGGACTTGACCAAGCGGCTGGTGGCCGACAAGGTGGTTACCCCCCGGTGGATGCGGGTAGACCTGACAGAGGAGCAACTGGACGGCCTGGTCGAGGAGGTTTCTCTGCCTGCCGTAATCAAACCTGTGGACAGCGGATCCTCCATTGGCGTTTTTATCGCCAACGATAAGGCGGAGCTGCGCCATGCCCTGGAGGAGAGCGTAAAGCTGGGCGGCCGTGTGGTCATCGAGCAGTACATCAAGGGCCGCGAGATCCAGGTGGCCGTGCTGAATGGCAAGCCGCTGCCCTCCATTGAGATCACCCCCAAGGAGGGCTTCTACGACTACGAGAACAAGTATCAGCCCGGTGCGGCGCTGGAAGTCTGTCCCGCCCCCATTCCTGCGGAGTGGGAGGAGCGCATCGGCAAGGCCGCTGTTGCTGTGTTCGAGACGGTGGGCCTGTCTGTCTACGCGCGGGCAGACTTCATTGTCACAGAGGACGGGACCCCTTACTTTTTGGAAATCAACACGCTGCCCGGCATGACGCCCACCTCTCTGGTGCCTCAGGAGGCGGCAGCCGTAGGCATGGACTACGGTACCCTGTGTGAGACGATCATCCGTTCCTCACTGGAATTGAGAAACAAGGAGCTGTAAGCGATGGAAACCATTCTTCTGCGTGAGTTATTGGAGGCGGTACACGGTACCCTGTTGACCCAGGATGTGCCGATGGATACGCCCATTTATCGCGTGGAGACCGACAGCCGGACGATCCATCCCGGGGCGCTGTTCATTCCCCTGGTGGGGGAACGCTTTGACGGCCATGCTTATCTGAACCAGGCTTTGGAGGACGGGGCGGCGGGCTGTCTGACGGCGCGCAGCCGGGACAGCTATATCCCCGGCAAGTTCTACATCAAGGTCGGGAATACCGAGCGGGCCTTGGGTGATCTGGCTGCCTGGTATAAGGGGCGTTTCCGGATCCCGGTCGTAGGCGTGACAGGCAGCGTAGGCAAGACTACCACCAAGGATATGATCGCGGCGGTGCTGTCTACCAAGTATAAGGTCCTTAAAACCGAGGGCAACTTCAACAACAACGTTGGAATGCCCATGACCATTCTCCGTCTGGACCCCACCGCAGAGATCTGCGTTCTGGAGATGGGGATGGATAAGCCGGGGGAGATCGATTATCTGGCCGGTCTGGTTCAGCCTGATGTGGGCATCATCACTAATATCGGCGATGCCCATATTGAACGTCTGGGCAGCCGGGAGAACATTTTCAAGGCCAAGTGCGAGCTGCTGCCCCATGTAAAGGAAAACGGTCTGCTGATTCTGAACGGAGACGACGAGTGGCTGTCCACCCTGCGGGGCAAGACTTCTGTGCCCACTGTGTTCTGCGGTAAGGGTGAGGGGATGGACTATCGGGCCATTCCCTGCGGCGGGGATAAGCTCAGCCATATCAACTGCAGAATGATCACCCCCAATATGGACCGGGAGGTAGAAATCCCTGCCCTGGGGGAGCATATGATCTATCCCTCGCTCATCGCTGCGGCGGTGGGGGAGCACTTCGGCCTGACTCCGGAGGAGATCGAGGCTGGCCTGCGGCGCTTTGTGCCCACCCGGATGCGAATGAATCTGGTGCAGCGTGGGGAGAACATCACGATTCTGGACGACACCTATAACGCCAATCCGCAGTCTATGCGAGCGGCGATCAGCGTGCTGGCGGATAGTCCCGCAAAGTGGAAGATGGCGGTGCTGGGGGACATGCTGGAATTGGGGCCCTTTGCCCCTGCACTGCACGCCGGTGTGGGCGAATGTCTGGGCAAGGCGGGGATCGATTGCCTGGTGGCAGTCGGAGAGCTGGCCGTCCATATTGCGGAGGGCGCCAAACAATCCGGTGTGCCGGCGGTATACTGCTGCAAGGACAAGGAGGAGGCAAAGCCCATCCTGGCCCAGCTGATGCGTCCGGACAGCGCTGTGCTGCTGAAGGCATCTCGCGGCATGAAAATGGAAGAACTGACGGCTTATCTCCGGTCCATCACCATGGACCCATAAAGCCGCAGGAAGAGAGAAAGAGGAAGCTATGATCGATATTTCCGTATCCAATCTGGTTAAGGAATTTGAGGTTGGCAATAGAATACTCAACGGGCTCACGTTTCAGGTGGATACGGGGGAACGGGTGGGCCTGCTTGGACCTAACGGCTGCGGCAAGACCACCCTGCTGAAGATCCTCACCGGGGAACTGGACCAGGATGAGGGAGAGGTGGTGATTGCCCCGGGCAAACGCATGGGGCTGATCTCCCAGATCCCGGTCTATCCCGCCGGATATACGGTGGAGGATGTGCTGGATACGGCCTTTGCCCCACTCCGCGAGATGGAGGAGGAACTGGACCGTCTGGCCCAACAGATGGGAGACGGCGGGGACAAGTCCCTGATGGCCCGGTACGACAAGCTGTCCGCCGCCTTTGAGGCTGGCGGCGGTTATGAGCAGGACACCAACAAAAATAAGGTGTGCAACGGCTTATCCATCTCTGCCGCCATGCGGCAGCAGCTGTTCGACCAGCTGTCCGGCGGAGAGAAGACCCGGGTGAACCTGGGCCGCCTGATCCTGGAGAACACGGATATTCTGCTGCTGGACGAGCCCACCAACCATCTGGATCTGCGGGCGACCCAATGGCTGGAGGAGTATCTGGAGAAGTTCAAGGGCACGGTGCTTACCGTGTCCCACGACCGGTACTTTCTGGACTCCGTGGTGGACCGCATCATCGAGATCAAGGACGGCCGGGCGGAGTTTTACAGCGGCAATTACAGCTTTTACGCCGTGGAGAAAGAGCAGCGGTACGAGGAGCAGCTGCGCCAGTATGAGAAGGAGCAGGCCAAGATCGACCAGCTTCAAAAGGCGGCGGATCAGCTGCGGATCTGGGCCTATTCGGGCAATGACAAGGTGTTCAAGCGGGCCCAGTCCATGGAAAAGCGCATTGAGCGCATGCGCACCACCGACCGCCCCCGCCGGGAGCGAAAAATGGAAGTGCGTTTTGGCGAGCGGCAGTTCAAGGGGGACGAGGTGCTGACCATCAAAGGTCTGTCCAAGTCCTTCGGGGACAAAAAGCTGTTTGAAAATCTCACGTTAGAGGTGGAGGGCGGCGAGCGCATCGGCCTGATCGGCGACAATGGCACGGGAAAATCCACCCTGGTGAAGATCATCCTGGGGGAGGAGCAGCCGGACAGCGGAAAGCTCCGGCTGGGGCCCACTGTAAAGGTTGGCTACCTGCCGCAGCATGTCCACTTCGACCACCCGGAGCGCAGCCTTTTGGACACCATGCTGTACGATTTGGACTGTACCGCCCAGAGCGCCCGCAACCGCCTGGCGGCCTTCAAGTTCAAGGGAGAGGACGTATTCAAGCCCGTATCCGCCCTGTCCGGCGGCGAGCAGTCCCGTCTGCGGCTGTGTATGCTCATGGACGAGAAAATCAACCTGCTGATCTTGGACGAGCCCACCAACCATTTGGATATCCAGAGCCGGGAGTGGATCGAGGAGGCGGTGGAGGACTACACCGGAAACCTGCTGTTCGTCTCCCACGACCGGTACTTTATCGACCGCTTTGCCACCCGGATCTGGTCCATAGAGGACGGCGGCATTGTGGACTTCAAGGGGACTTATCAGCAGTATCTGGCCTTCCGCCAGCGGCAGAAGACCGTACAGAAGGAGCCGCCCAAGGCGGCTGAACCCAAGAAAGAGAAGCCAAAACGCCCCGGCGGCACCAAGAACCTGGAGAAGGAGGTGGCTGCCGCTGAGCGGGCGGTGGCCAAGGCGGAGGAGGAGATGTACGATCTGGGTCAGCAGATCCAGGAGGCGTCCTCCGACTATTTGAAGCTTCAGGACCTATGCCAGCAGCGGGACGCCCTGGAGGAGGAGATCCTGAAGCTGTACGGGACCTGGGAACGGCTGTCTGCCGAATTGGAGGAGGCCAAAGGATGAGTTGTCGCAAGTCGAAGGAGTCCTGCTATAAAGGAAGACGGGGACAGGTCTGGCTGAAGACCCTGCTGGCCCTGGTGCTGGCAGGCTGTCTGTGTTTCGGCGGGCTGCTGGCCGCGGTGCTCACTGGAGCCCGTGACGAGGTGAAGGGTGACCCGCAGCTTATGGTGATCCTGGGCTGTCAGGTGAAGCCATGGGGGCCGTCTATTCTGCTTCAGGATCGACTGGATACGGCGCTGGCCTATCTGGAGGAGCACCCCGGCATGACGGTGGTGGTCTCCGGCGGACAGGGCCCGGACGAGCCGGAGTCGGAAGCAAAGT
>CAJMQD010000008.1 GCA_905215425.1 uncultured bacterium | reverse complement strand
GTGCGCTGGCCGAAGCTCAGTTCCAGCACATCCCCGGCCTTTACATCATAACTGGCCTTCACCGGCCGGCCATTGGCCATGACCCGGGCCTTATCACAGGCCTCGTTGGCCACGGTGCGGCGCTTGATCAGCCGGGACACCTTCAGCCATTTGTCCAATCTCATAGTGCTCTCCGTTCCGTCTGCCCGTGATGGGCCGAATTTTTCATAGAGAAGGGGGCGCTGCATCGCAGCGCCCCCTGTATCTTTGATCTGCTTACTTGGCCACCGCGTCCTTCAGGGCCTTGCCGGCCTTGAATACGGGGGTCTTGGAGGCGGGGATCTTAATCGTATCACCGCTCTTGGGGTTGCGGCCCACGCGCTCGGCACGGCTCTTTACTTCAAAAGCGCCAAAGCCCACCAGCTGGACCTTCTCCTCCTGGGTCAGAGCCTCGGTAATGGCCTCGATCACAGCAGAAACAGCGGCCTCGGCGTCCTTCTTGGACAGCTCGGTCTTGTCGGCCACAGCGTTGATCAGTTCAGTCTTATTCATATTGCTTCCTCCTCAGTTTTTGTAACGGCCGCTGACGGCCATCCCAGCTCTCTTGCTGTGCAGTATATACTTAAAGCGGCTTCCGCAGCTTTTAAGTCTCTTGCTCTTTCGCCCGGCGCCAGAGCTGCTCCAGCTCCTCCACCGGCCGTTCTGACAGCGGCTTGTCCCCGGTCAGCTCCTCCACCAGCCGGAACCGGCCAATGAATTTGTCGCAGCCCTTCTGCAGGGCCCGCTCTGCGTCTATCTGAAGAAACCGTCCTGCCTTTGCCGCCGCAAACAGCAGGTCGCCCAGTTCCTCCTCCACATTGGAGCGCTCCGCCACAGCCTGGCGCAGCTCCGCCAACTCCTCCTCCAGCTTGTCCAGCACGGGGTCCACGCTGTCCCAGTCGAAGCCGGACTTGGCCGCCTTCTCCTGCAGCTTCTGCGCTCTGGTCAGGGCGGGCAGCGCCCGGGCCACGGCATCCATGGCCTCGCTTGTGGTGCGCTGTCCCTTCTCCTTGCGCTTGCGCTCCTCCCATGTGGTCAAGGCCCCGGCGGCATCCTGCCCCTGCTCCTGCTCAAACAGAAAAGGGTGGCGGAAAATCAGTTTTTTGCAAATCCCGTCCGCCACATCGTCCAAATCAAACCGTCCCGCTTCCTCCTCCATCCGGGCGTGAAACACCACCTGGAGCAGAACATCGCCCAGCTCCTCCTTCAGGTTTTCGGTGTCTCCCCGGTCGATGGCGTCGGCGGCCTCATAGGCCTCCTCCAGCATATTGGGACGAATGGATCGATGGGTCTGCGCCCTGTCCCAGGGGCAGCCGTCCGGCTGCCGCAAGAGGGCCATGATCCGGCGCAGATCTTCCACATTATAATGCGCTTTCTTTTGAAAATTTACCACAATTCTGCTCCCTCTGCAAGGTATTTTTCCCTAAAACAAGCCCTTCCGGGGAAAATAGGGCAAATGCCACAAATCCCGCCGCCTCCTTTGGGCTGATTGACAGGGGCTTTGCCGCGATTTTTTCTTACAGCCGCAGCATTCGGGCGATCTTATCCCCCTTGGGCATCAGGGCCAGGTCGTCCCGGGAGATGATCCGCAGGGCCACCACCAGCACCATATACACCACCATGGCCACCCCGATGGACAGGAACACCGTCAGGGCGCAGCCCATACGGCTCAGTTCGCCCCCGTGGGACAGCAGGCGGGTGAGCAGACCGTTCACCGCCCAGGCCGCGCCGCCCATGGCCAGGGAGGCCAGCAGCGGCTTTACAAAAATGGGCAGGTAGGCGGGCCGTTTGGGGATCACCCGGGCGATCACGACCAAATCCAGCACCAGGCACAACCCAAAGCACAGAATATTGCCCATAGGCGCCCCGTAGATGCCAATGCCCGGCTGAACCACCACATGATAGTTTGTGACGATCTTCAGGCCGCCCCCCAGCAGCATCACCAGCACTGGGAGGTTCACAAAGCCGTGGGCCTGAAGGACAGAGTTGCACACCAGCATCATGCAGACAAACACCGTGGCCAGTCCCAGAGTGGACAGCAGAGGCCCGGCCAGCTGGGCGCTGAGGGCCGGATAGAGCAGCTGCATGATGGGGGTACCCATCACGAACAGCCCCACCCCCATGGGGAAGGCCAGCAGCGCGGTGATGCGCAGGGCAGAGCCCGTGATCTTCCCCGCTCCCCGGCGGTCCCGCCGGGCCAGCGCCCCGGACACTGCCGGGATCACAGAGGCCGTAATGGCCGCCATAAGGGAGGTGGGCAGATTATAGATGTTCAGCGCCCCGGAGTAGTTGCCGTACAGGGTGCGGCTCACCGACTCCAGCAGCTCCCGCAGCTGCTGGGCCCCGGCGGCTCCCTGCTCCGCCTGCTGGGTCAGCAGGGCGATGGTCGCGCCCTGTCCCTCGGGCAGAGCGGCCTTCCAGCTGTCCAAGGCGGCCTGGAGGGGGGCAAAGTCGATAAAGTCCCGGTACAGCTCCCAGCAGGCGGGCTTTTCCAGCAGGGCCCGCTGCAGCTGTCCCTGGACCAGGGAGGAGTCGATCACTGTGACGATGCCCACCATAGAGGCGGACAGGGTGATGGGCACTGCGATCCGCAGAATGTCGGCCATGATGCCGCCCATGGAGTCCGGGCGGTCGTCCGCCCGGCCCCGCTCCCGGCTCCGCCGGAGGGTGTACCGGATCAGCATATAGGCCAGGGCCACCACTGTACCCACGGTAACGCCGGTAATGGCGCCGGCGGCCGCGATGTAGTCGGGCTGCCCCGCCTTGATGAGCCACCAGGCCAGGGCCAGGCCCACCACCAGCTTGCACATAGCCTCGATGATCTGAGACACCGAGGTGGGCACCATGTCCTGGTGTCCCTGGGTATAGCCCCGGAAGGCGGCCAGGCAGCCCACGCACACCACGGCGGGGGCCAGGGCTTTGATGCCGGCGGCGGCCTTGGTGTCGTGCATCATCTCCGCCAGCCAGTCCGCCCGGAAGTACATCAGCAGAAAAGACAGTATTCCCAGCCCCAGAAACAGCACCATGGAGGTGCGGAAAATACTGCGCACCTGGTTCTGCCGGTTCAGGGCGTTGGCCTCGCTCACCAGCTTGGACACTGCCACAGGCAGCCCTGCGGTGGAGATGGTCAGCAGCACGGCATAGATGTTATAGGCGTTGGAAAAATCGGAGTTTCCCTGGGCGCCGATGATATTGACCAGGGGGATCTTGTAGAACATTCCGATGAGCTTGACCACCAGGATCCCCACGGCCAGAATGGCCGCGCCGCCAAAAAAGGTATTTTGTTTCTGATCTCGGGACATATCCGTCCTCCTTACGGGTGGTCCATCACCCGGATTCCTTTGGGGGCTGCTCCCCTGAGCCGCTCCGCCAGTTCTATATATGCCCCCTGCGTCTCTTTATTCCAGGGGCTGACCGCAGGAGCGGCAGAATTTGTCCTCCCGCCCGCAGACCGCGCCGCAGGTCCCGCAGGTGCGGGACTGACGCAGAGCGGATACCCGGTCCTTCATGCCGTCGATCTTCTCGTTCAGCTCATCCGCCCGGGCCAGCAGGTCGGGAATGCTCTCATCGCCGCCGGCCTGCCCCCGGTGGGCGTCATACATGACCTGTCCCAGCTGGCGCAGCACATCGTTCAGCTCTCCGTTCAGGTCAAACAGCTGCACATTCAGCTTGGCCACATCCACGATCTGCCCCGCCTTCCGTCCGGCCACCCGCGCCGTGTCGGCGCAGGCATCCGCCGCCGCACTGGCCGTCCCGCGGATGCGGTCCATCAGTTCCTTTACCCGGTCTTCCATCAAAAGCACTCCCTTCAAGCCTTTCGGCAAATCATAGCGGTTTATTTTACACCATATGAATGGAAAAAGCAACTAAACCGTGGGCGGCCATCCCTCCCCGGCGGATTTTATTCCGTGATCTCGATCTGGTTGCCCTCTATGCCCAGGATGCAGCTCTCATAATAGCCGTCCCCCGTTGTTCTGGGGCCGCTCAAAACCGGGTAGCCGTCCTCTTTCAGCCGCTCTGTCAGCCGGTCTACCGCCGCTCTCCCCCCTGCGCTGAACGCCACGTGGATATACCCGGTCCGGGACGCCGCCTTCTCCGGGTCGTCCATCCCCGGTCTGGTCATCAGCTCCAGCCTGACGCCGTCCCCAAAGGTGAGAAAATAGGAGCGGAATCCTGTTTTGGGGTTGCAGTAGACCTCCCCTGACTGTGCGTGAAAGTATGTGGCAAAGAACGCCCTTGCCCCCTCCAGGTCCTTTACATACATTGCGATGTGGTCGATTTTCATGCCGCACCTCCCGATGCCACTCTGTCTTTCCAAAGGGTTTCCGTTACACAAAGCCCCCGCCGCGTCGATGCCGCGTCGGGGGCTGGTTCCCGTTTTCTTAAAGTGTACCGGCCTTGGACAGGGGCCAGAAGGAGAACACCGCGTGGCCCAGCACAAAGCTGTTGTCCACGGCGCCCACCAGCTCGTGCCGGCTGTCTGTGGAGCCGTTCCGGTTGTCCCCCATGACGAACACCGACCCCTCCGGAATCTCGAAGTGGGTCTGCTGCATATAGGGGTCTCCGGGCAGGTACATGGTCTCCTTGATATAGGGCTCGTCCAGGGCCTGACCGTCTACATAAACCGTGCTGTTCTCATAGTCGATGTCCACCGTCTGTCCCCCGGTGGCGATCACCCGTTTTACAATGGCATTGCCCCGCAGGATAGTTGCCGTGGGCTTGTCCACGATCACGATATCCCCAGTTTTCGGGGTGTAGCCCAGGGACCAGACCAGCAGCAGCTCGTTGTGCTGGAGGGTATTGTCCATGGAGTGGCCGTCTACCCGGTTGATGCGCACCACAAAGGTAAACAGCAGGGTGAGCACCACCACCGCCGTCACCAGAGCCTGCAGCCAGAAGAAGAGATCCGCGTCTTTTGCCTCCTGCTTCTCCCCCTCGCCGGCCGCCTGAGTCTTTTCCTGCTCCTGATCCATATCAGCACCTTCATTTCCTTTTATCTCGCCATACGCGGCTTTCCGCTCGAAAACCGCTGTGTCTCATGTTTCCCGATTATACCCGCTGGCTGTTCCGATTGCAAGGGCCGTCTTACAGCGACAGCACCGTCACATCGGGCGCACCCTTCAGCTGTTCCCGCTCCCGGCCGTGGCAGGTAAACAGCAGCACCTGCTGTTCTTCCGCCAGCTCCCGCAGCAGCGCCAGACACTGGGCGGCCCGCCCGTCGTCAAAGTCCGCCAGGGCGTCGTCCAGCACAATGGGGGGGCGCTGGGGCAGGCACAGGCCGCATACCGCCAGGCGCACCGCCAGATAGAGCTGATCCACCGTCCCCTGGGACAGATACAGGGCGCTTCGGGTCATGGGGTCCCCCGCCTGAGCGGCGGCTCCCTCCAGCTCCCGGTTCAGGGTCAGGCGATCATATTTTCCCCCGGTCAGCCGGGACAGATATCCCCCGGCCCGCCGGTTCAGTTCGGGGGAAAACCGCTCCCGCAGGCGGGTGTTGGCCCGGGCCAGGGCCTCCAGCGCCGTGTCGATGGCCGCATACTCCCCCTGCTTCCGCTCCAGCTGCTCCCGCAGCTGCTCCTGCCGGGCGCTGAGTCCGGCCGGGTCGCCCATGGCCCGCTGCCGCCCCAAAATCTGGTTCAGCTCCCGGTCCACCTGCTCCAGCTGAGCACAGGCGGCGGCCAGCATCCGCTCTGTCTCCTCCCGGGTCCGCGCGGGGGCGGCCGGCCCCTCCGTCCCCTCAGCCGCCTTGGCGCCCTGAGCCGTCAGGTCGCTCAGCCTCAGCTGCCGCTCCGCCACCTTCTGTCGGGCCAGCTCCAGGTCATGCCCCAGCTTCAGCGCCCGGGACAGGGCCGCGGAGCAGCCGTTCAGGGTGCTCACCTCCGGGGCAAAGACATGGACAAAGTCCAGCAGATCGCTGTGTGTGTTCTCCCTGCGGGCCTGGTGGTCGTTCACTGCGCCCCGCACACTTGTACAGCGGTCGTTGGACTCCTCCGCCCGGCGGCAGCGCTGCTGATACTCCCGCAGAAGGGCGTCTACCGCCTCCTCGTTGTCCACGCCGTACCGTGCCAGCACCTCCTGCCCCTGAAGGGCAGCCGCTTTGCCGCCTTTTCCGCTATGGACGCCGAGGCTCCCAAGCAGCAGCGCCAGGGCGATCCCGCCCCCGGCCGCTCCCAGCCGGGCCGCTTCCCCTTCGGGCAGTACAAACCAGCAGGCCGCGGCCGCCGCCAAAGCCAGCACAGCCAGCACGGCCAGCAGGCTCTTTCGTTTGTTCATCCGCCGGGCCTGCTGGCGGAGCTGGTCCCGTTTTTTCAGGTCGGACTGCACCCGCTCCTCTGCCTCCCGGGCAGACTGGCCGGCAAAGGGTCCCTCCTGCAGGGAGATCTGCGCCTGAACATAGTCCTCCTGGGCCTGCTTCAGCTCCTCCTGCCCCCGGGCGATCTCCTCATCCAGCACCTTCAAGTAGGCCAGATTGTTCTGGGCGTCCAGCAGCGCCCGCTCCTCCGGCTGGGGGCCGAAGCGGGCAAACTCCCGCTCCAGGGCAGATAACTGCTCCCGGGCAGCGGAGAGCTCCTCCGCTGCCTGGGTATACCGCCGGTCCAGTTCCCTCTGGGCCAGCCGCTTGTGGGCCTCCCGCTCCGCCTCCAAATCGGTGCGCACCTTCTCTATCTGCTCCCGCCGGGCCGCCAGCTCTACCGCCCGCTGGGACACCTGCTCCAGCGCGGCCAGCTGCTCCCGCACCTGCTCCAGCTGACCTTCCAGCTCCGGGATCTGGCCCACGCTGCGGTTCACCCGGCGGCGATTGCGCATCTCCCGCAGGCGCTGCTCCGTCTGGGCGTAGGACACATCCTCCCGCCCGGTGGTCACCAGGTCGGCGATCCGTTTTTCCAGCTCCGGGGCCGTCGTAATGGCCAGGGTCCCCCCCTGGCCGATGAAGGCGGAGCGCTCGTATACCTCACGTCCCACCCCGGTGAGCATTTGGCCGCAGTTGGCGGCGGACAGCTCAGGCACGGCCTCCCCCGAGTTGGTATAGACGGCAGAAAAGCTCCCAAAGGGGGTATTCCCCCGGGGGCCCCGGCGCAGGGTGATCTCCCGGCCCTGCCACTCCAGTTGGATCTCCCCCTCCATGGGGGCGCCCGACCAGGGCTGATAGCGGTTCTTATCCGCCAGATAGCCCTTCTTGTCCCGGTCCCGGGTGTCGATGCCGTAGAGCATGGCCTTCAAAAAGGCGCACCAGGTGGACTTGCCCGCCTCGTTGGGGGCGGAGATCAGGTTCAGCCCCTCCCCCAGCTCCAGCCGGGCCTTATTCAGTCCGCCAAAGCTGGCGGACATGGATCTTAGTTTCATACGATCTCCTCCCAGCCCTCCAGGGCGGCCATGCCAAAGCGCACCGCCTGAGTCAGCGTCCCGTCCTCCGGGTTCTGGGATATACGCTCCCGCATCTCCTGTAAAAACAGGCCTACCAGACCGTCGTCCTCCGCCTTGGCCCACAGGTCCCGGCTCACCCGGGTGCGGTCCCGCAGGGTCAGCCCGTAGCACAGGCCGGACAGCTCCCCCTCCAGGGCGGCCAGGTCCAGGGGCTGTTCCCCCCGCTCCCCGGTGAGCAGCACCCGGCAGATATCCTCCCGATACTCCCCGGGCACGGCGGCCCGCACGGCCGCCGCGGGGTCGGTCCCCGTTATATCGGCGGACAGCACCCGGTAGCGCCGGGCGCACAGGGGCACCAGCTCCGCCCGGCACACGCCGGGCTCCAGCTCCACATAAAGGGCCCCTTTCTCCCCCGTCTCGTCAAAGCCGCGGCCCTCGGGACAGCCGGGATAGGCCCAGAAGGTGGTCCCCTCCCGCTGCAGGCCGCTGCACTGGTGGATATGTCCCAGGGCCAGATAGTCCAGCCCGCTGGCCGCGATCTCCTGCCGGGTGATGGGGCCGTAGTCTCCGCCCCCCTCCACCTCGCCGTGGAGCACCGCCAGCTTCAGCCCCTCCCCCTCTGCCCGCAGGCCGGCCAGGGGGGATTCCTCCTGATGGGGGGCGCAGAAGGCCCGGCCATACACGGTGCAGTGCAGTGCAGGAAACTCCACCGCCTCCGGCCGCTCCGCCGTGAAAATATGTACATTCCCGGGCCACTCCACGGCGGCATAGATGGAGTCCGGCCCGAAGTAGTCGTGGTTTCCCGGGGCGATCAGCACCGGGCAGGGCATGGCCCCCAGGGCGGCCGCCAGCGCCGCGGCCGTCTCCTGATACACGGTGCCTCCGTCCAGCAGATCCCCGGCCAGCAGCACCAGATCCGCCTGCTTTTCCGCCGCCAGGGCGGCCAGCCGCTCCAGCAATTTCCGCTGTTCCCGGCGGCGCTGTGCAGCCCGCTCCGGCCGCAGTCCCGCAAAGGGGCTGTCCAGATGAAGGTCGGCGGCGTGAATCAATTTCAGCATAAAGGTTCCTCCTTGGGGTGTGGGAAATGGGGCGATCGGTACGGGCAGAGCCCTTGTTCTGCGGTAATGCGCTGCAAAACCGCCCCCTCATCCGGCCCTGCGGGCCACCTTCCCCCCTGGGTGGGGAAGGCTTTACGGATACGGTTTATAGGCTTCCCCCCTCAGGGGGGAAGCTGTCGAGCGAAGCGAGACTGATGAGGGGGCAAATGATAGAACCCCGGGCGGATGAGGACATCCGCCCCTACGGTGATGCCGCCAACGAATGATGCCCTCCGTAGGGGGCGGTGATCCCTACCACCTCTGGCCTCCGGCCCGCGGGCTGCCAAAGGCCGCCCCTGCGGGGGCGTGGGGTCGGAGTCCCACACCACTGAAAAGGTGGGTTTTGATCTTTACTCCTGTACATCCACCCGCTCTACCCGCAGGCAGCGTTTTTTATTGGTATCGATGGTGAACAGGCAGGCGTTGAGCTTGCAGGGGCCCTCCGCCTCCTCATACCGCCGGGGCAAGCCCCCCAGAAACAGGTTGATGGAGTTTTCCGGCTTGATGCCCAGAATGGAGCGGCTGGGCCCGGTCATGCCCAGGTCGGTGATAAAGCCGGTCCCCTTCGGCAAAACCTGGCCGTCGGCAGTGGGTACATGGGTATGGGTCCCCCACACCGCCTGCACCTTGCCGTCCAGATACCAGGCCATGGCCCCCTTTTCGCTGGTTGCCTCCGCGTGAAAATCCATCAGGATCACGTCGCAGCCCTCCAGTTGCCGCAGGATGGTATTGGCCATCTTGAAGGGGCTGTCCAGGTTGGGATTCAGCTCCACCCGGCCCATGAGATTGATCACTCCCACGGTCAGCCCCCGGCATTTATATACACCGAAGCCCCGGCCCGGGACCCGCCCGGCATAGTTGGCCGGGCGGAGGATGTCGGTGTTTTTGTCCAGGAAGTCCCCGATCTGGATGCGGTTCCAGGTGTGGTTGCCCAGGGTGATCACATCCGCCCCGGCGTCAAACATCCCCCGGGCCTGTGCGGGCGTAATGCCCACGCCGGAAGCATTTTCCCCGTTTACCACCGTAAAGTGGACGTCCAGCCTGTTCTGCACTTCCCGCAGGCGGCGGCGCAGAATGTCCTGCCCGCCCTCGCCTACAATATCGCCCACGGCCAATACCCGCAGTTCCATAATGGTTCCTCCTAAAGTTTTCCCTTTTGATTCGTCTCTTATTTTCCCACGCAGAACCGCTCAAAGATGCGGTCGGTGATATCCTCACGAACGGACTGCCCGGTCAGCTCGCCCAGGGCAGACAGGGCCTGCTCCACATCGGTGAGCAGGGCGTCCGGCGTGACCCCCATGGCCAGGGCGGCTCCGGCCCGCTCCACCCCCTCCAGGGCGCGGCGGACCGCCTCCGCCTGACGGGCGTTGGCGATGATCCCGCCCAGCTGCTGTCCCTCCTCCAGGGGGAACTCCCAGGAGATCAGCTCCGCCAGATCGTCGATCCCCTGCCCCGTCTTTGCACAGATCGGCGTATGGGCGGCGATGTCCAGCTCCTCCGTCCACTCCAGTCTGGGGGGCAGATCCATTTTGTTCAGCAGGATGATCGTGGGGGCCAGGGCCGCTGCCTGCTGCACCAGGGCAATGTCCTCCCTGTCGGCGGGGCTGGACTGGTCCAGCACCACCAGGATCAGCCCCGCCTGCTCCATAGCCCTCCTGCTGCGCTCCACCCCCAGCTGTTCAATGGGGTCGTCAGAATCCCGCAGACCGGCGGTATCAATAAGCCGCAGGGTCACGCCCCCCAGCTCGGCCCGCTCCTCCACCGTATCCCGGGTGGTGCCGGGGATATCGGTGACGATAGCCCGGTCATAGCCCACCAGGGCGTTGAGCAGGGATGACTTGCCCGCATTGGGCCGCCCCACAATGACGCAGGGGACGCCGTCCCGCAGATACTGCCCCCGGCGGTAGCTGTCTGCCAGCTTCCCCAGGGCCGTCCGCTGGGCGGACAGGCTCTCCCCCAGCTGCCGGGCAGTGAAGGGGTCGATGTCCTCGTCGGGGTAGTCCAACACCGCGTGGAAGTGGGCCATCACGTCCAGCAGGGCGGAGTAGATCCCGGCGATCTGCTCCGACAGGGCGCCGGCCAGCTGGCTGGCGGCGTGGCGGGCCCCCTCCCGGCTGCGGGCGTCCAGCAGGTCGCCCACGGCCTCCGCCTGGGCCAGGTCCAGCTTGCCGTTCAAAAAGGCCCGGCGGGTGAATTCTCCCCGCTGGGCCTGACGGGCCCCCGCAGCAAACAGGGCCTCCAGCCCCAGCTGCAGCACCATGGGCGAACCGTGGCAGTGGATCTCCGCTGTGTCCTCCCCCGTATAGCTGTGGGGGGCCAACGAGACGGTACACAGCACCCGGTCGATGGCCACGCCGCTGCTGTCCAGCAGGTCGCCATACACCAGCGTCTTGGACGGACGTTCCAGCAACCCCTTGGGCCCCAACGGTTTGAAGCATCGCTCCGCGATCTGCGCCGCTTGGGGGCCGGACAGGCGCAGGATGCCGATGGCCGCCGGGACGGGCGGGGTGGCAATTGCGGCAATGGTATCGGTCATAGGGTCCATAGGCTGTTCCTCCCGGCTCTCTCCGCGACGGCGGAGGAAGCGCTCTTTCCTGCAAAATCACGATTTGTGTATTTTTTCTTTTTACACAGTCTTGACAAATATTATGGAAACCAAAAAGTGAATATTCCTCTTATCCACAGGTTCCACAACGGGGTGTGGATAACTCGGTGGATAATGTGGACAACCCCTGTGGGACGGGAAAAACGCCTCCCCGCCCCTGCCGGGCCGCCATACATTTCCTTCTGGATATTCCATGTCAAAATTTGACGATGTTTTTTCCCCTTCTGCCGGACAGGCGCCCATCCGACGCGCAGATGTCTTTTTCTTCGTGCAAGTGATGATTCATCTCCGGGGTAAAAGCTTTGCCGCAGCGAATTGTCAAGGGGAAGTTTTCAAGCCTGCATCCCGCGTTCCCCCAGCCGCCCCCTTTTCCGGGGCGCACTTTGGTTTTACATCCGCTTGATAATAGCTCTGGCCGCCTGAACCTCGTCCTCACACACTGCGCTGCGCTTCATCCGCCTGATCGGCGGATCTCCGCTGCGCTGCGTTGCTCGTCCTCTCCAAAGTCTGCCCGCTCCGCTGGGCCAGACTTTGGCTTTACATCCGGTTGATAATAGCGCGCGCCGCCTGCACACCGGAGGCGCCCGCCTGGGCCAGGCCGCGGGTGAC
>CAJMQD010000007.1 GCA_905215425.1 uncultured bacterium | reverse complement strand
AAATGATGCCGCAGCCCCGCTCCTTCAGCATATTGATGATGCGGAACAGGTGCTCAACTTCGGCCTCCGTCAAAGAGGAGGTGGGCTCGTCGAATACGATGACCTTTGCGTTGTAGCTGACCGCCTTGGCGATCTCTACCATCTGCCGCTGGGAGACAGGCAGGGTGGACATGATAGCCTTGGGATCCACATGGACGTCCAGCTCCCCGAAGACCTCCCGCGTGCGCTTGCGCATGGCGGCCTCGCTGACCATGATGCCCGCCACCTTGGGATAGCGGCCCAGCCACAGGTTGTCCATCACGCTGCGGGTCAACGCCTGATTCAGCTCCTGATGGACCATGGCGACGCCGTTTTCCAGCGCCTCCTTTGAACTTTTAAAATCAACTTCCTTGCCGTCCAGAATGATGGTGCCCCCGTCCTTGGCATAGATGCCGAAGAGACACTTCATCAAGGTAGACTTTCCCGCACCGTTTTCGCCCATCAGTGCATGGACGGTGCCGGGACGGACGGTAAGGGAAACGCCATCCAGCGCCTTGACACCGGGGAATTCTTTTGTGATATTCCGCATTTCCAGCAATGCCGGCTGCTCCATATGCGTTTACCTCCTATCTGCGTGATTCCCGCGGCGGGAAGGGCCCTGCGGCATGCGCCGCCCGTCTTGAGGACCGTTTCCGCTGCGGGGTCAAAGGCGGCCCGGAAACGAACCGCCTGAGTATAAAGCGGGGCTGTCGATTCGACAGCCCCGCTTTTTCTTACTGCTTTGAATGGGGCGAGAGCCGATGGGCTTGGCTTATTCGCCGGTATAAGTGGCGTAAGGCACGCGGATCTTGGCAACGCCCTCGTCCACGTTGAAGGAGGAGGTGTTATCCATCAGCTCGCCGCCGCCGTTTACGCTGCTGACCAGGTTCAGGATGGTGGAGGCCATGCCCTCGGCGTCCTGCTTGATGGTACCGGTCATCTTGCCCTCGTTGATGAGCTGCTTGGCGGAATCGGTGGCGTCAACGCCGAACACGGGGATGGTCTTGCCGCCGTCGCCCAGGTTGTAGCCGGCGCCCTGCAGAGCAGAGACAGCGCCCTCGGCCATGCCGTCGTTGTTGCAGATGATCAGCTCGACCATGTTGCCGTTGGCCTCGGAGTACTCGGGCAGGATGGTGGCCATGTAGTCGTTAGCGGCCTGAGCGGACCACTTGCCGCCCTGGTCGACCAGGTACTTGTCGGTAGCGGAGGCGTTGTAGTAAGCCAGCTCGGGCTTGCCGGCGGCGGTCAGGACAGCGTTGGCGTCCTCTACGCCGTACTGGGTGCGGGCCTCGGCCTCAGCGTTGCCCTCCTGGCCCTTGAACATCACGTAGGAGATGACGCCGTCACCGTTCAGGTCCACGGTATCGTAGTTCTCCAGCAGGTAATCGCCGATCAGCTTACCCTGCATGTGGCCGGCCTCGGGAGCGTCGGTGCCCACGAAGGCGCACTTCTCGTAGCTGTTCACCACGTCGTTGGAAACCTCGCGGTTGAAGAAGATGATGGGGATGCCGGCGGTCTTGGCGGCCTCGACGGCGTTCTGAGCGGCATCGGGAGAGGAGGTCTCCACAATGTTGACGATCAGCAGATTGGCGCCGTTGGCGATGGCGGTGTTGATCTGGTCGGTCTGGTTGGCCTGGTTGCCGGCGCCGTCATAGTTGTTGTAGGTGATGCCCAGTTCCTTCAGCTGGGTGTCCATGGAGTTGCGGACGCTGGAGATGTACACATCAGAGAAGTCATAGTAGAACACGCCGGCGTTCAGGGCAGAAGTCTGGCTGCTCTGGGAGCCGGAGTTGGAGCCGGGCTGCTTGGGGTCTTCCTTCTTGCCGCAGCCGGCCAGCAGGCCCAGCATCATAGCGGCGGACAGAAGAATGGCAAGTGTCTTTTTCATCTTATGTTCCTCCTTCAAAAATCATCGGTCATTCAGTCAGGGCAAATTTGTTTACCCTGCCATTATGGGTTTATTATATCGGCTCTATTTACAAAAAGCGATAGAAAAAACTTCGTTAATATAGGAAAAAACTCCTGAGCCGCTGTCCGGCTGCCGGGATTGCCTGGAAAACGGCGGGGGTGCCCCGGACAAAAGCCGCTCTGCCCCAAGGGTTTCTCCGCAAGAGAAGGGTGAAGATCCGGAGAAAAGAAAGGGAGAAGTGGGTTTACTTCCCCTTAAAACCTGTGCTATAATGGCGCAGAAACAAGGTATGCGGCGGCGTATCCGGGAAACCGGACCGGGGGAATGGGGTGAAAAGCCCCGCGAGCGGGTCACTGTGAAGCTCCTTTGGGGAGATAAGTCAGAATGCCCGGACCGCTGCATCGCGCTCCTGCCCAAGCCGGGAGATGCACAGACCGCAGGGATGCTGTGTCCTTTTTGCGTCTGCGCTGTCCGGAGTTGGGCGGGTGCGGACGCTTTTTTGCGGTTGTGCGCAAATTGATACCGCGCAGAACCGGATCGTAAAGGAGGAAAAACATGAAAAAGCGCGCATTATCCCTGCTGATGGCCGTGTTGATGGTCGTCGGCCTGCTGCCTGCCACGGCCCGGGCGGCGGAAAGTGGAGACACGGTCACCGGCGACGTTTCGGTCAGTTCTGCTGCGGAACTGGCGGCGCTGGGCGGCAAGGACGTCGAGGGCAATATCACCCTGACGAATGATATTGAGATGACCGACGTTGCCATGGAACCCATCAAGAGCCTGACGGGCTGCTTCAACGGAGACGGCAAGACCATTTCCAACCTGACGCTTGTCGGACAGACCGGAGGGGGGGCATGGGCCCAAAAATATACTGCACTGATTGGTACCTTAAACGGTGGGAGTATTAAAAACCTGAAACTGGAAAAAATTAGTGTTTCCGCAGATACCAATACAGCGAACTATAACCATTTAAGCACATTGATCGGTTATGTAAATGGTGGTAATTGTACGATCGAGAATTGTGTTGTAACTGGAAACGTGACTTATACTGCGCCGGATACAGAGAAGTACCCCTCTACCAACTATGTTTCTGGGCTTGTGGGTGAAGTATTTGGCTATTACAATAATTCGGCCGAATTGCAAATTGTCAATTGCACAGTCGATGTTGCAGTTACTGGTGCAAAAAAAGATTATGCCGCCGGTTTGGTAGCTACGTCAGGCGCGGTAAGTGGAACGGTGGAAAATTGTGCTGTTTTAGGTAATGTAACGGCTGATAAAAGCGTAGGCTATGCGGGCGGCTTATTGGGGGCGACAGGCTCTTCAACGCAGTTCACTTTTAGTAATTGTTATTACGCCGGAACAGTCAGCGGGTCTAAAGCCAGAACAATGGCACTTATGACATCTACTAAGAAAAATGCCGGTACTCTGACGTATAATGATTCCTGCTATTATCTGAAAAACGCAAGTCAAGAAATAGACGCTAAGGGTGGAAGCTCTACCACTGTCGCGGGAGATCCTGTGGCGGTTGAATCCACCGCTGAACTGAAGGCTCTAAAACTGAACGGCTTTGAAGTCCGTGAAGGTGAATTTAACAACTACCCCGTTCCCAAGTGGACTCCTGCGGCGGCCCCTGACCCCGTGACGCCGGAACCCTCCTTCTCCTGCGCCCTTACCTTCACTGGCACGGAGGGCGGCACGCTCACCGTTACCAATCCGGAGGGGAAGACCGTTGCTGCCAATGAAGATGGGGCGTATACCTATACCCTTACGTTTGCTGACGGATCGATTTACAGCAATATTACAAACGGCAGCTTTACCGTAGAGAAAGGCGACACGGAAAAGACCATTGCGGTGAAGCTGACCTACAAGACCACTCAGCCCTCTGGCGAGGGTACGGCGGAATCCCCTTACAGCATCGGCACGGCGGAGGAACTGCGCTGGTTTGCCGAGCGGGTGAACGCTCTGGACACCGCCGCGGCCAAGGCGTATGTAAAGCTGACGAAGAACATCGAGGTCCCCGGCTCCTGGACGCCTCTGGGCAAGAATGCGTCCTACGCCTTCAGCGGCCACTTTGACGGCGATGGCCACAGCGTGACCATTACGGTGGACGACCCCGGTCTGAACTACTTCGGTTTCTTCGGCTGTCTGGACAGCAAGCCGAATCGGAACAGCGCAACTCCCATCGACGAACAGCCCACTGTGGTGGTGGAAAACCTGACCGTCAACGGTACGATCTACTGCTCTGAGCCGGGGGCCTTTGTGGGCGGCATCGCCGCCCGGGCCATGGGCAAGGTGGAGCTGAAAAACTGCGTCAACAAAGCCACTGTTTCTTCTCTGGCACGGGCAAGCTCTGGTGTCGGTGGTCTGGTGGGCGGCTATGATGACGGCGTTGAATATGTTTATAAAAACATCCGCATGACCGTGGACGGCTGTACCAACAACGGCACCATCACCGTCACCGGCGATAACGAGAAGGCCTATGTGGGCGGCCTTGTGGGCTCCAATAAGAACTGCGTGCAGGTGAAGGACAGCGCCAACACCGGCACCGTCAACGCCCCCGGCTGCACCGTGGGCGGCCTGCTGGGACAGGCGGGCTATCAGACTGGCGATTATAAGCCCTCCATCGCTGACAGCAGCAACACCGGCACCCTGATCGGCGCCGAGGGGAAAACCAACAACCTGTACGGCAAGGGCACCATTGGCAAGGATAACATCACGAACAGCGGCGACAATACCTATACTGGCGGAAGCGCCGCTCAGGACGAGCTGCTTGCCGAATCCCTGAAGTACAGCGATGTGCTGGCGCTGCCCTCCAGCGCGTCGGTGGGTGACTCGGTCACGCTGCTCAAAGACGGCGAGGCGGCGGCAGAGGACATCAAAGTCACCTGCTCCCAGGGTGAAAAGGATACCAATCAGGATTACCTGAAAGTGGTGGACGGCAAGCTCCAGCTGGCGAAGAAGAACACAACCGGTAAAGTCATCGAGGCCACGGCGACCATCACCTGGGTCAAGGACGGCAAGACCCTGAGCAAGCCGGTCACGGTGAATATCTACCCCGCCGCCACCGGCGAGGACAGCGCCCGCAAGACCCTGATGAAAACCATTGCGGGCACCTATAAAAACAGCTCCAGTGACTGGGTCGTTTTCGACATGGCCGCCTATGAAAAATGCGGCTTTGGTTCCAACACCACAGACAAACAGAATTATCTCAACCTTGCCGTCAATGAGCTGGCGGGCAATACGCCCCTCGCGTCTGACCGCGCCAAGGCGGAGATCATTTTCGCTGCGCTGGGGGTGGACAGCACCCAATTGACCACCGTGGACGGCCTTTTGTACAACAACGCAGAAAAACTGGCGAGCATGAACCTGGGCAGCAGCCACTATACGGCTCCCTGGGTGCTGCTGGCGGAGCAGGCCGGACAGGTGAAGCTCACCGACGCACAGAGAAACCGCATGATCGCCCTGCTGACCGACAGCGGAAATTTGGATGAGAACGGCGTGTTCTTCAGCACCTGGGCGGGCGAGACCTATGCCGACCCCGACACCACTGGCACGGCACTGGCGGCTCTGGCCCAATATAATACCAGCGAATATCCCGAGGTACAGAAATTTATCAATAAGGCGGTCGCGGGTCTGAGCAAGGCCCAGGGCAGCAACGGCTCTTTCGGCAACGTGAACTCCGACGCCATGGTCATCATCGGCTTGGCCGCTGTGGGCATTGATCCCGCCGGGGATTCCCGCTTTGTGAAGGGCGGCTGTTCTCTGGCCGACGCGCTGCTGCTGTATGTCAACGACGGCGGCAACGGCTTTACCTCCGGCTATGCCAGCGGCACCCAGGGCGAAAAGGCCCAGGCCCTGGCCACGGAGCAGGGCTTCCGCGCTCTGGTCACGCTGGAGAAGCTGGCGTCTCTGAGCGGCGACAGCAGGAGCTTCAATATTTATACACAGACGGCAAAGGTGTCTCAGGACGGCAGCACCACCGTGACGACGCCGGATAAGCCCACCCAGGGGTTTGACTCCGATAAAGCCGGTACGCCGGAGGACAGCACCTCTGGGGGCGGGTCTTCCGGCAGCGCCGGAAGCCGGAACGTCACGGTCCGCGTTACCATCCGCAGCGACGAGACCGAGTGGGCCGCAGGCAGCTACACGGTGGCAGAGGGCAAGAGTGCCTTTGACGCCCTGAAGAAGGCGATGGACGCCAAGGGCATTGACTATCAGGGTGACGGCTCGTATATCAAATCCCTGACCCGGGATGGCGTGACCCTGGGACAGATGGATAAAGGCCCCAACAGCGGCTGGATGTATAAGATCAACGGAGAGATGGCCCTGGTTTCCCTGGAGGATTACGTGCTGAAAACCGGCGACCAGATCCTGTTCTACTACGTTCTGGACTACACCAAGGAGGACACCGGCACCGACTTCGGCGGCGGTGGCGGCGGCGGAACGGCCCAGCCGGAGCAGCCGGCGGCGCTGCCCTTCACCGACGTGGTGGATACCTCCTGGTTCTACGCGGCGGTGAAGTACGCCTATGAGCACAAGCTGTTCGGCGGCACCAGCGCCACCGAATTCTCCCCCGAGGCCACAATGACCCGGGGCATGGCGGCCACCATTCTGTACAGCCTGGAGGGCAGCCCCGCGGTGTCCGGCAAGAGCCCCTTCTCCGATGTGGCCGACGGCCAGTGGTACGCCAAGGCCGTGACCTGGGCGGAGGAGAATGGCATCGTCGGCGGGATCGACAGCGAAAACTGTGCTCCGGAGGCGGGCGTCACCCGGGAGCAGCTGGCGGCCATTCTCTACCGCTACGCCCAGTACAAGAAGTACAGCGTCTCTGTGGGGGAGGATACCAACATCCTCAGCTACGACGACGCTGAGCAGATCAGCTCCTATGCGGTGCCCGCCATCCAGTGGGCCTGCGGCTCCGGCCTGATGACGGGCCGCACCCAGACCGCACTGGCCCCTGTGGGCACTGTCACCCGGGCTGAGGTGGCGGTGATGCTTCAGAGATTCTGTGAGAACAACATCAAGTAAACTGGCCTGATATTCCCGCTGCAAGGCGGGGAGAAGGCAAACCGAACCTATGTCCCGCCGCCCTTTTCGGGGCGGCGGGCATTGGGCTATTCAGAGGGAGTCCGTTATGAACATCAAACAGCGTATTTTGGGCCTGAGCCTGGCCCTTTCTCTGGCTGTGGGCCTGTGTGTCCCCGCCCGGGCCGCCGATACCAGAGCGGAGCAGAGCTATGAAAAGGCGGCGGCCTTTACGGTGAAAATTCTGCAAGCTCCTCAGGTATCCAGCGTCGGGGGAGAGTGGGCGGTTTTGGGCCTGCGCCGGGGCGGTGCGGAGGTGCCGGAGGATTATTATGACCGCTACTATGCCGCGGTGGAGCGGCTGGTGGAGGAAAAGAACGGTGTGCTCCACGCGCGGAAGTACACGGAGTACAGCCGGGTTGTTCTGGCGGTCACGGCGCTGGGAAAGGATGCCCGGAATGTGGCGGGCTATGACCTGACCCTCCCTCTGGGGGACTATGACAAGACTGTGTGGCAGGGACTGAACGGCCCCATCTGGGCGCTGATCGCCCTGGACAGCGGGGATTATCCCAGCCCCGCCAATGCCGCGGCCAAGACTCAGGCCACCCGGCAGATGTGTGTGGACTGCATCCTGTCCCGGCAGCTGGAAAACGGGGCCTGGAGTTTGTCCGGGAGCGGGGACGCCGACCTGACCGCTATGGCGCTGACCGCCTTGGCCCGTTATCGGCAGCAGGAGAAGGTTCAGACTGCGGTGGACCGGGCGTTGGACTGGCTGTCTGCACAGCAGAATGGGGACGGAGGATTCTCCACCGCAGGTACAGCTACTGCAGAGAGCTGCGCCCAGGTGCTTGGCGCTCTGTGTGAGCTGAAGATCGAGCCCACGGACAGCCGTTTTGTAAAGAACGGGCATACAGTGGTGGATGCCCTGGTGTCCTATCAGCAGAGAGACGGCAGCTTTGCCCATGTGCAGGGCGGAGGCAGCAACCAGATGGCCACAGAGCAGGCCATGTGCGCCCTGGCGGCGCGGCTCCGGGCGGAGAGAGGACAGAGCGGACTGTACCACATGGAGGGGGCCGGCGCGGCCCCCTACGCGGGGGAGCAGGCGGTGCAGACCGCAGCGGCTGCTGCGGCTGCGGTGCTGATGCTTCCGTGGGCGCCGGCGCTGATCGCCCTGAGAAACGGAGCGTTTTGACCGGAAGGAGAGATCGCCATGAAGAAACGACGGATCATAGGCGCGGCGGCCGCTCTGGCGGTGCTGTTTTTGCTGGGGGGCTGTATGGCGCGCCCGCAGGAGCAGCTGCCCGTACACCCGCAGGAAAACAGCGCGGCCGACGGCTTGCCGGCGGACAGCCGGGGAGATCTGTCTGCGGCGGATGGTTCTGCTTCAGAGCAATCCCCGGAACCCGCCGGCAGCGATGCGCCCATCCGTAGGGAGCCGGAGAAGGAAGAGAAGCCTGCGGCCGAAAAAACGCCGGAGACAGCCGCCCCCGCCGGGGAGCAGGGGCAGACGCAGCCCGCCGCCCCAGTGTGTACCCTCTCCATCTCCTGCGCCTCTGTTTTAGATCACATGGACCAGTTGGACGGGGCAAAAAAGAACCTGATCCCGGCGGACGGCTGGCTTCTGCCCGCGGTCCAGGTGGAGTTTCAGGCGGGGGAGAGTGTGTTTGATGTACTGAAGCGGGCGTGCCGGGACAACAAGCTTCACATGGAGTTTTCCAATACCCCCGTGTATCACAGCGCCTATATTGAGGGGATCGGCAACCTGTATGAATTCGACTGCGGCGACGGTTCCGGCTGGATGTATTCCGTGAACGGTCAGTTCCCCAACTATGGCTGTTCCCAGTACAGCCTGAACGAGGGCGACACGGTGGCGTGGGTCTATACCTGCGACTACGGAGCGGACGTAGGCGGACAGTATACGGGAAGCGGGGAGGTACAGGGGTGAGGGCCGGTTTTTCCCCCTGCCATCCGGCGGTAAGTTTTCTCTATTTTGCGCTGGTGATCGGATTTTCTATGGTGCTGACCCATCCGGCCTGCCTGATGATCTCCCTGTGCGGGGCGGCGGCCTGCCTGATCGCCCAGCGGGGGTGGAGAGGGGCCGCCGGGACCCTGTGGTATGTGCTGCCCGTGGTGCTGCTGGCGACGGTGGTCAACCCGGCCTTCAGCCATCGGGGGGCTACGGTGCTGGCCTATCTGCCCTCCGGAAACCCGCTGACGCTGGAGAGCATTGCCTATGGTGTTGGGGCCGGAGCTATGCTGGCGGCTGTGCTGCTGTGGTTTTCCTGTTTTTCTCAGGTGATGACGACAGACCAGCTGGTCTATTTGTTCGGCCGGATCATTCCGGCCCTGGCGCTGGTGCTTAGTATGACCCTGCGCTTTGTCCCCCGCTTTGCCCGGCAGCTGCGCAAGGTGAGCCAGGCCCAGCAGAGCTTGGGACAGGACGGGGAGGAAAACGGGCGCTGGGGTAAGGTCCGCCGGGCGGTCGCGGCCCTGTCCGTTGTGGTCACCTGGGCCCTGGAAAACGCCGTGGACACAGCGGATTCCATGCGGGCCCGGGGCTATGGCCTGCCCGGTCGGACTGCATTTTCTATTTATCGTATGGAGCGCCGGGACGTCTGGGCTCTCATCTGGTTGGTACTGTGCGGGCTGACCCTGCTGATCGGCAGCGTGATGGGCGGACTGTCCTGGCGGTACTACCCCACGCTGCAGGGGGGCAGGACCCCGGCCCTGACCGCGGTCCTGCTGTTGACAGAGCTGGCACTCTGCCTGCTCCCGGCGATTCTGCACTGGAAGGAGGAGCGTGCGTGGAGACATTCCGGATCAGCCAACTGAGCTTTACTTACCCCGGCCAGGCGCGCCCTGCTCTGGATCATATCTCTCTGTGCGTGGAGGCAGGAGCCTTTCTGGTGCTGTGCGGGCAGTCCGGCTGCGGAAAGACAACGCTGCTGCGCCAGCTCAAGCCGGCTCTGACGCCCCATGGAACACAGGCGGGACAGATCCTGTTTCAGGGGCGTCCTCTCCGGGAAATCAGCCATAGACAGCAGAGCGGAGACATCGGCTTTGTGATGCAGTCCCCGGACAATCAATTGGTGACAGACAAGGTGTGGCACGAGCTGGCCTTCGGCCTGGAGAGTCTGGGACTGGACACGCCGACGATCCGCCGCCGGGTGGCGGAGATGGCCAGCTTTTTCGGAATCGAGAGCTGGTTTCACCGGGACGTGGCAGAGCTGTCCGGGGGACAGAAGCAGCTGCTGAACCTGGCGGCCGTTATGGTCATGCAGCCCAAGGTGCTGCTGCTGGACGAGCCCACCAGTCAGCTGGACCCCAGTGCGGCGGAGGAGTTCCTGTCCGTTCTGGGCCGCATCAATCGGGATCTGGGCACTACGGTGATCCTGAGTGAGCACCGGCTGGAGGAGGCGCTCCCCATGGCCACCGCCACAGCCGTGCTGGATGGCGGGCGGCTTCTGGCCGCCGGGCCGCCCCGACAGGTGGGGCAGACGCTGAAAGACCTGAAGCACCCCATGTTCCGGGCGATGCCCGCGCCCGCGCGGATCTGGGCGGCGGTGGATACCGACACCCCCTGTCCGTTTACCGTGCGGGAGGGGCGGAACTGGCTGAGCGGCTTTTCCCATGAGAACGTCCTGCGGCCCCTGCCGCCGGAGAAGGAGCGGCAGTTCCCTGAGATCCCTGCGCTGGAGGCACGGGAGCTGTGGTTCCGGTATGAGAAGGAGGGGCCGGATGTCCTGCGCGGGTTGTCCCTGACGGTGGGGCCGGGGGAGTTTCTGGCCCTGCTGGGGGGCAACGGAGCGGGCAAATCCACCGCCCTGAGCCTGCTGGCGGGGGTGAACAGGCCCCGGCGGGGGACGATAGAGCGCCGCGGCCGCTTGGCCCTGCTGCCCCAGGACCCCCAGACCCTGTTTTTAAAAAAGACGGTGCGGGAGGACCTGATGGCAATGGCTCCGGAGGCCGTCGAGCTGGAGCGGGTGGCCGCCTTGTGCCGCCTGGAGGGGCTGCTGGATCGGCACCCCTATGATCTTTCCGGCGGAGAGCAGCAGCGGGCTGCCCTGGCCAAAGTGCTGCTGTGCCGCCCCCGGATCCTGCTGCTGGACGAGCCCACAAAGGGCCTGGACACCGCCTTTCAGGATGAACTGGCCCAGATCCTGGCCCAGCTGCTGGAACAGAATGTGGCGGTGGTCATGGTCAGTCACGATATTGCCTTCTGCGCCCGGTATGCCAACCGGTGTATCCTGATTTTTGACGGCGCTGCCGCAGCGGAGGGCGCACCGCGGCAGTTTTTCTCCGGCAACAGCTTTTACACCACGGCGGCCAGCCGCATGGCCCGGGAGGTCATCCCCCAGGCGGTGACAGCGGAGGATGTGATTTTCTGCTGCGGCGGAACCGTGCCCAAGGAACCGGAGCGTCGGCCTCCGCCGGAGCATCTTCCGGACCCGCCCGGGGAGGGGAAAAAACCGGTGCAGATGCCTCCGCCGTCCAAAAAGGCGCTGTCCCGGCGCACCCGGCTGACGGTGTTTTGCCTGTTGCTGCTGGTCCCGGTGACCCTGTTTGCAGGCAGCTACTTCTGGAAAGACCGGAATTATTATGTGATCTCCCTGCTGATCCTGCTGGAGTGTATGCTGCCCTTTTTTCTGGTGTTTGAAGGGCGAAAGCCCAGCGCCAGAGAGGTGACGGTCCTGGCCAGTTTGTGCGCCCTGGGGGTGGCCGGGCGGGCCGCCTTCTTTATGCTGCCCCAGTTCAAGCCGGTGCTGGCGCTGACGATCCTGTCCGGAGCGGCGCTGGGGGCGGAGAGCGGCTTCTTGGTGGGCGCGATGACCATGCTCGCCTCGAATATGCTGTTTTCCCAGGGGCCATGGACCCCGTGGCAGATGTTTGGAATGGGGATCATCGGATTTTTAGCGGGGATCCTGTTCCGGACAGGACCCCTGCGGCCCCGGCGGAACGGCTTGTGTGTGTTTGGTGCGCTATCCGCTGTGGTTGTATACGGCGGGATCCTCAATGCCTCCTCCGCCATCCTGGCCGGGGGAGGGCTGAACGGAAAGATCCTGCTGACCTACTATCTTTCGGGACTCCCCATGGACTGTGTCCACGCCTTTGCCACAGCGCTGTTTTTGTGGTTCGGGGCAGAGCCCATGCTGGAGAAGCTGGAGCGCATCAAAACCAAATACGGCTTGCTGTAAAGAAAGACAGATAAGCCAGGCTGTCGAAAAGTCCTTCCGGCCAAAGGATTCGGAGGGAAGGATAGTTGGAAAGGGAACCGT
>CAJMQD010000006.1 GCA_905215425.1 uncultured bacterium | reverse complement strand
GATGGCCCGGTTGCGGTCGCCGGTCATGGATTCGGAGTGATAGACATCCTCGTCCAGCACCACGTTGTCATCCATACACAGCAGACGGGCGTAGTTCAGAAGCTGATCAAAGGTCAGCAGCGGGGCCAGCAGACTGATGACCTCAATGGCTCCGGCATTGATCATGGGGTTGTAGGGGCGGTTGGAGGCCAGGTCCAGCTTCAGAATGGAGTTGAAGGCGTCGCCGGAGGGCTCCATCATCACATGGGAAAAGACCTCGTCAAAGCCCACGCTCTGTAAGGCGGTGGCCAGGGAGATCACCTTGCAGATACTCTGGATTGTAAAACGTTGGTCCACATCGCCGCAGGCCAGCTTCTGCCCGTCTTTGGTGTAGAGACAGATGCCAAGGGCATTGGGATCGGCCTTGCTCAGCTCTGGAATGTAGTCGGCCACCCGGCCCTGGGGGAGATAGTGGCGGCCGTGTTCCAGGGCCTGCTGAAGATCTTGCTGCAGCATGAAATGTCCTCCCTTCTCTATGTTCAAATAGATTATAGCATTTTTTAACAAAAATGGATACTACGGATTTGCAATAACGAGGCATAACAGACAACTATAACAAATGCGTGGACTTTTCTTAACAAAGCATATATAATAAAGCGACAAAAACAGAACAAAAAAGCTAGAAGCGACTGTAAAAAACGCAAAATAGAAAAGGGGATGTGGGAAATGAACGTGGAACATCTGGAGTATTTTGTTACGGTGGCTCAGGTCGGCTCGATCAACAAGGCAGCCCACGCACTGTTCATCTCTCAGCCGCACTTGGGGAAGATTCTCCGCGACCTGGAGGACGAGGTGGGGGTCATCCTTTTGCAGCGGACCCGGCACGGTGTAAGTGTGACGCCGGAGGGCATGGAATTTTTAAAGCATGCGAAAAAGATGCTGGCGGAATTTCAGGAGATCCGGGAGCTGAAGTGCAGCGTGGGGCGGGATGACAATGCGCTGGAGGTCTCTATGACCAAGTTCTCCCATATTATGGAGAGCTTTATCGCCACAGTGCTGCGGCACAAGGACGAGCCGGAGTTTTCCCACCAGCTGAACGAGGGTAGTCCCCAGGATGTGGTGGACGATGTGTTCTCCAACCTTTCTAAGGTGGGGGTGCTGAACTTTGACACCCAGCGGAAAAGCCGATTCCTGGCAAATCTGGAATCGAAGCACCTGGAGTACTGCTTTCTGGCCCATGTGGAGCCCCATATTCTGGTGGCGGAAGACCATCCGCTGATCAAGGCGGGAAAGCCGGTGAATTTACAGACCCTGGCGGAGTATGGCTTTGTGCGCTACATCGGCCAGTATGAGGACTTCGCCAACCGCATCCGCAGCGAGCAGGGGGTGCGGAACCTGAACAACTCCAAGCGCATTGTATATACCCATGGCCGGTCTACCCTGCTGCACATGATCGGAAACAGCGATTTTTACGGCATCGGGATCTATGACTTCCGGGCGCAGGAGTCGGTATATAATGTGCGCTCGATTCCCATTGAAAATTGTACCGGGTCACTGGAATTTGGATATATCTACCCCCGGGGACAGGCCCTGTCCTCCATTTCCCGGGAGTTTATTGACGACCTGAAGGAGCGGTTCTCTACCATAAAGTAAAAGGAACGGCTGTTCTCTGCAAAAACCGTGTCTGTCCTTGCCAAACGATGGTATAATGGAAACAGAAAAAGCCGGGCAAACCCCGACACAAGAGAACAAGGAGCGATTATAATGGGAAATATTTTGATTCTGGTGGGCAGCGGCCGCCGGGAGGGCAACACGGAGCTGCTGGCCCAGGAGCTGGCCCGGGGCGCTGAGGGGGCGCAGGTGGAGATCCTGCCCCTGGCGGGATTGCAGGTAGCCCCTTGTCTGGGCTGTGATGCCTGCATGCAGCGGCCGGACCACAGCTGTGTGCAGAAAGATGATATGCAGATGATCTGCGATAAGCTGGCCTGGGCCGATGGCGTGGTGATGGCCTCCCCCTTGTATTTTGCGGGGATCAGCGCCCAGCTGAAGGCGGTGCTGGATCGGCTGCACAGCCCGATCAAGGACAGCTTCCATTTTAAAAAGATCGCCCTGCTGATGACGGCGGGCAGTCCAAACCCGGCCAGCTTTGCCAGCGTAAGCCTGCAGTACGAGACGCTGGTGCGGCACTTTAAGCTGGAAAGCGTGGGCACCCTTCTGGTGAACGGAATGCACGGAAAGGGCGATGTGGAGAACCATCCGGAGGAGCTGGAGCGGGCCCGGACGCTGGGACGGGCTATGAGTCAGGCGATCTGAACCGGACGGCAGAGGAGCGGGATATGAAAGGAGTCAACTGGCGGCAGCTGAGGCTGAATGCGTGGCAGCGGCGGATCTTTGTTGGATTGGCGGTGGCGGTGACCAGTCAGCTGTATCTCTCCCTTTGGGCAGAGGGCTTCCGGGTCTCCACGGCGTCGGTGGTCTATCCCCTGCTGCTGGTGATCATGATGCGGGACAGCCATCGGCCGGATACCGGAGTGGTCACCTGTCTGTGCGTCATTGCGGTGCGGGTGATGCTCTCGGTTGCCCGGGGGACGGAATTGGCGGCGGCGCTGCTGATTGAGTATCCGGGCGGTATTTATTACCTCTGTTATGACGCCCTGTTGTGCCTTCAGCTGCCGGATCGGCGGACTGCCGTCCCGGTAACCCTGTGGCGGACGGCCTTTGTGTGCGACCTGCTGTCCAACCTGCTGAACCTGGCCCTGTCCAGCCGGCTGGATCTGCACCCCCTGGGGAAGGAGCTTGTCCCCCTGATGGGCGTGGCCATGGGGCGGTCGCTGGCGGCGGCGGTGATTTTGTATGGCTTCTGGCACTACCGGCAGCTGCTGATGAAAGAGGAGCACGAGCAGCGCTACCGCCAGCTGTATCTGATGACGGCGGAGCTGAAAACAGAGCTATATTTTCTGAAAAAGGATTCGGAGGATATGGAGGCCGTTATGGCCAACGCCTACCGGCTTTACGAGCGGCTGAACAGCCAGCAGGATCAGGAGGAGCTGACTGCGCTGGCCCTGTCCATTGCGCGGGACGTCCACGAGGTAAAAAAGGACAATTTGCGCATTGCCCGGGGCATCGAGGCTGAGGTGGCCGGGGATTACGACGGGGAGAATATCTCCCTGTCAGATCTGCTGAATATCTTAGAGGTATCTACCTGGCAGATGTTAAGCAGTCAACGGGCGGATATCCGCCTGGAGTGCCACCATCAGGGGGATGTGCCCATCCGGACCCATTACCGGGTGCTTTCCATCCTGAAAAACTTAGTGACCAATGCAGTGGAAGCGATTATGTCCGACAAAGGGCGGGGGCTGGTCCAGGTGGACTGCACCGTAGAGGGGGATGAGCTGCTGCTGCAGGTGAAGGATAACGGCCCGGGAATTTCCGAGCGGGCCGAGAAAATGCTGTTCCAGGTGGGGTATTCCACCAAATTTGATCCGGAGACCGGGAATATCAATCGCGGGGTAGGCCTGCCCGCCGTGCAGTATATCGTGGAGGAGCTGGGCGGCAGGATCCAGGTCCAGTCCAAATCGGGTCAGGGGGCCTGCTTTCGGGTAGCGCTGCCCCTGAGCGCCGTAACAGGAGGTAGCCAATGAGAATTTATATCATTGAAGACGATCCCTCTGTGATCAGCATTCTGGAGGACATCGTGGAGCGCAGCAAGCTGGGGGTGGTATGCGGCGATACGGCCGAGGAGCCGCCCAATCCGGAACATATTGCGGCGGTGGGGCCGGATATTATTCTGATCGACCTGCTGATGCCGGGAAAAGACGGTATTCAGGTGATCCGGGAGCTGAAGGAGCTGGGTTGCACCGCCCGGTTCATTATGATCTCTCAGGTGGCAGCCAAGGAAATGGTGGCCAAGGCCTATACCGCCGGGGTGGAGTTTTTCATCCAGAAGCCCATCAACCTGATCGAGGTGCGGCAGGTGCTGCAAAATGTGATCCGCCAGATCGAGAACGAGCGGGCTTTGCGCACCATCCAGAGCGTATTTGTGGGCCATGAGCCGCCTCAGCCCCAGGCAAACGCCTATCAGCAGGAGAGCCGCAGGATCAAGTACACCCTCAGCCAGCTGGGAATGGCGGGAGAAAAGGGGTCTCAGGACATCTCGCAGATGTGTCTGCACCTGCTGGAGCAGGGCCAGACGGCCTCTCAGGTGGGGGTGAGCACCCTGTGCGCCCAGCTGAGCAGTGCGCCCAAGACCATGGAGCAGCGGGCCCGCCGGGCTGTGGAGCGGGGGCTGAGCCATATTGCCAGTCTGGGGCTGGAGGACTATGCCAACGAGATTTTTACCCGGTACTCCGCCCGGCTGTTTTCCTTTCAGGAGGTGCGGGCGGAGATGGTCCGTCTGCAGGGTAAGGGTCCGGGGGGGAAGGTCAACCTGAAGAAATTCCTGGACGGCCTGTTGATCCTGGCTGAAGAGGAATGAAGAAAAACGAGGGTATAAACCGCCGGTTTTGAGGGAATATAAAGCACCGTCCACCGCTGTGGACGGTGCTTTTTTGCGGATTTTGGGCCGGGTGCTGTACAGAATCACTAATTTTGAACAGAATGAATTGTGAAATTAACAAAAATTTTATGGCCAATGTTGAATTTTGAAGTTTTTTGAAGTGCCGTGCCTATAATGTGGATGATTTTTAACAAACTGGCTGTGTGGGCCAGATATTATTAAGAGAGAAGGAGTATACAATATGCCAGAATTTACCCTTAATATGTACCAGACGGCAGGCGTCGCTATGCTGCTGTTCGTCCTGGGACGCTTCCTGACCAACCGCATCGAATTCCTGAAGCGCTGCTGCATCCCCGCCCCCGTGGTAGGCGGACTGATCTTCGCTATCGTTCACCTGGTCCTCTACTCCTGCGGCGTTGTCCAGCTGAGCTTTGATGACAACGTGAAGAGCTTCTTTATGACCCTGTTCTTTACCAGCGTAGGTTATACCGCCTGCTTCCGTCTGCTGAAGCAGGGCGGAAAAAAGGTGTTCACCTTCCTGCTTGTGGCCATTGTGATGGTGTGCCTGCAGGATGTGGTGGGCGCCGCGCTGGCTAAGGTATTTGGCTGGGATATGCGTCTGGGCCTGTGTACCGGCTCCATCCCCATGGTGGGCGGCCACGGCACCGCCGGTTCCTATGGTCCTCTGATGGAGAACGAGCTGGGCATCGAGGGCGCCAACGTGCTGGCCATCGCCGCCGCTACCTTCGGTCTGGTGTCCGGCTCCCTGATGGGCGGCCCCACTGCCCGGTCCATCATCAACCGCTACGGTCTGACCTCCACCGAGTCTGAGGACGAGATCATGGAGATCGACGACGAGAACGTCGAGGAGAAGGCCAAGGCCGAGCGCGTGGACGCCGACGCCTTCACCAACGCCGCCATCCTGCTGATCGTGGCCTCCGGCGCGGGCACTGTGCTCACCGCCCTGCTGAACAACATCCACTTCGGCCAGTTCAAGCTCACCTTCCCCACCTATATCGGCGCCATGCTGGTGGCCGCTGTGATCCGTAACTTCTGCGATGCCAAGCACTTCGTGCTGCCCGCCAAGGCCATCGACCTGTGGGGCAACGTGTCTCTGTCCATCTTCCTGGCCATCGCCCTGATGACCCTGAAGCTGTGGCAGCTGGCCTCTCTGGCTGTCCCCATGATCGTCATGCTGGCCGCCCAGGTGGTTCTGATGTTCGTGTTTGCCCGCTTTGTGGTGTTCAACATCATGGGCCGGGATTACGAGGCTGCCGTTATGACCTCCGCCTTCTGCGGCTTCGGTATGGGCGCCACCCCCAACGCCATGGCCAACATGCAGGTGCTGACCAAGCGCTACGGCCCCGCTCCCCAGGCCTACTTCATTGTGCCTCTGGTGGGCTCCCTGTTCATTGACTTCTTTAATGGCATCATCATTACAGCGTTCCTGAACGTGCTCCCCATGTTCGGTTAAGCGCAAAGCTTCACACTCTCTTTCCAGGTCAAAGGGTGGCCCTCGGGGCCGCCCTTTGACTGAGACTGTCGAAAAAGTGGCAAAGCCACTTTTTCGAGTCAGGATGCACGCAGGCCAGCCCTCGATTTCTTGCGAAAAAGTCGGGCTGGTCTGCGCGAGAAGTGTCATTTCCGCCGCACATGTCGGCGGAAATGACGGATCTGAATTTTATTCCGCCGCCCTTGGGCGGCGGAACTCCCTTCGGGAGAGTTTTTCGACAAGCTGAGGTCCGGAACATCTCTGTTCCGGACCTTTTTGCAAACAATTAAACAGATTTAGACACCTGGAAAATCCCCACAATAATAAGGGCCGCGCCCACAAGACCCAGGGCGGACATGGGCTCGTGGAGGATCAGAACGCCGGCCACCATGGTGACCAGAGTACACAGGGCGGCAAAGGTGGATACCTTGACCACGGGGAGAATCCCGGCGGAGTAGTTGACCAGCATATTGGCGGCGATGGAGCCCAGACAGGCCAGAGCCAGAATACAGGCCAGGGCGGCGGGAGTGCGCAGGGGGGACAGCCAGAGGGACGCATCCCCCCGGGTCGTAAACAGCGCGGCTGCGGTGAAAACCAGCGCACAGCCGCCGATCATCACATAGGTGCGCTCGAAGGGGGAGAACTCCTCCGCCGCCTTGCGGTTGGCGGTTTTATAGGCTCCGGAGGTCAGGCAGGAGCACAGCAGGAACAGCGCGCCAATGGGGGTGATGACCCCCAGAGTCTTGCCCGCGGACACGATGAGCATGACGCCCACCACGGGGAGGATGCAGAACAGGGCCTGCCGCCGGGTGGGATACTCCTTCAGAAAGACCATGGCCAGCACGATGGCCACGATGGGGGACACGGCCAGCACCATGCCGGAAAAGGTGGCGTTGGTGTACAGCACGCCGTAGCTCTCGAAGTAGAAATAGGCGATCTCGGTGACGGTCAGGGCCAGGATGCCCTTGGGATTTTTCCCCCGGAAGGATACCTTCTCATGCCCTGTGAGCAGGAGCACATTCAGCAGGAGAAAGGCGATCACGAAGCGCAGAGACAGCATGACCGCCGGATCGGTGGTCCGCAGGGCCACCCGGGTGAACAGAAAAGTGAAGCCCCAGATCACATTGCCCATGGTGACCGCAGCCAGAGCGAGGGCGTTCCGGCTGGCGGCGGAGGGCGCCGGAAGGGGGTGGGAGGCCGAAGAAACAGAACTCATGGAATGTCACTCCTTTTACGTTCTTGCGGTATCCCATTATACGAAGACGGCAGATGGTTGTAAAGACAAATTTCCATTGAAAAACGCTGTTCTCCGCCTTTGGCGGAGAACAGCGTTTTCATTCGGAGTGAGGATTCAGGACAGTTGGAACTGGCCGGTGTACAGCTGATAGTAGCGGCCCTTCTGCTCCAGCAGCTCCTCATGGTTGCCCTTCTCCTGGATCCGGCCCTGTTCGATGACTACGATGCAGTCGGCGTTGCGCACGGTGGACAGGCGGTGGGCGATGACGAACACGGTGCGGCCCTCCATCAGGGCGTCCATACCCTTTTGGATCAGGGCCTCGGTGCGGGTGTCGATGGAGGAGGTGGCCTCGTCCAGAATCATCACCGGGGGATCGGCCACCGCGGCCCGGGCGATGGCCAGCAGCTGCCGTTGGCCCTGGCTCAGGTTGGCCCCGTCGCCGGTGACCATGGTCTGATAGCCCTGGGGCAGGCGGCGGATAAAGGAGTGGGCGTTGGCGCTCTTGGCGGCGGCGATGCATTCCTCGTCGGTGGCGTCCAGCCGTCCGTACCGGATGTTGTCCATAATGGTGCCGGTGAACAGGTGGGTGTCCTGGAGCACCGCCCCCAGACTGCGGCGCAGGTCGTCCTTGCGGATGGACTTCACATCAATGCCGTCATAGGTGATCAGTCCGCCCTGAATTTCGTAGAAGCGGTTGATCAGGTTGGTGATGGTGGTCTTGCCCGCGCCGGTGGAGCCCACGAAGGCGATTTTCTGGCCCGGGTTGGCGTAGACGCTTACGTCGTGAAGAATGGGCTTGTCCGGGACGTAGGAGAAGTCCACATGGTTGAAGCGCACGGCCCCCTTCAGCTCAGTGTAGATGAAGTCCTCCCCCTCCGCGCAGCGCACGGCGCCGCGGATGGGGTGCAGACCCGGCTGGCCATCGGGACCGGGGTATTTCCAGGCCCAGCCGGTGCCGTCGTGATCTGCCTGGACGCAGCCGTCAGGCAGGGTCAGGATCTGAACCAGCTCCATGCCGCTGTGCTTGGGGACCTTCCAGGCCCAGGTGCCCGTGCGGGCCTCGCCGGGGGCCAGGGGGGTCAGCAGTCCGCCCTCCTTCCGGGCGCGCACCAGGGTGATTTGCCCCTCGTCCGCCTCGGGCCGGGTGTCCATCACCTGGAAGATGCGCTCCGCGCCCGCCAGGGCGGACAGCAGGGTGGACATCTGCTGGGAGATCTGGTTCAGGGGCTGTCCGATCTGTTTGGAGTAGTTCAGATAGATCACCAGGCCGCCCAGATCGAAGCCGCTGAGTACGGACAGGAGACCGCCCAGAGCGGCGGTGAGGGCGTAGCTGATGTTCATCAGGTTGTTGGACACAGGCATGATCATAATGGAGTAGTAGTTGGCCTTCTGGGCGGCGTCCCGGTAGGTGTTGTTCAGGGTGCGGAACTCCGCCTTGGCCTGCTCCTCGTGGGTGAAGGCCTTGACCACCTTCAGCCCCTCTACGATCTCCTGGATCTCGCCGTTTACCTTGCCCAGTGCAGCCTGCTGAGCCTGATAGTACTTCCGGCTCCGGCTGCCCAAGGTTTTGAACAGCCACATGGTCAGCGCCAGGACCAGGGCGGTGGAGAGGAACAGCTTCCAGTTGGTGACCAGCATGACAGCCACCAGCCCCACAAACATCAGACAGCTGGAGAACAGGGAGACAAGGCTCTGCTCCAGGGCCATCTGTACGTTGTCCGCGTCGTTGGTAAAGCGGCTCATCAGCTCGCCGTGGGGGTGGCGGTCGAAGTAGGACAGGGGCAGCTGCTGCAGCTTGTCAAACAGCTCTTTGCGCAGGCGGTTGGTGCCCTTCTGGGCCAGCCGGATCATAATGGCGCTCTGGCAATAGATGGCCACGCAGCCCAGCAGATAGATGGCCACCAGCTTGAGGATGGCAAGGCCCAGGCCGGCAAAGTCGGTGCAGCCCGACCAGATAAAGTTGTTGATGATGCCCCGCAGCATATAGGTGCCGCCGATGTTGGTGGCCACCGAGGTGACCAGACACAGAAGCACCAGCAGCAGGGGCAGAGGACTTTGGGTCAGATAGCCCAGCAGACGCAGGGCGGTCTTTTTCAGATCTTTGGGCTTGGCGAAACCGCCGCGGCCGCGCATTGGTCCTGGCATTATTCCTGCACCCCCTCTTGCTGAGACTGATAGATCTCCTGATAAATGGTGTTGTTGGCCAGCAGCTCCTCGTGGGTGCCCTGTCCGGCGATCTTTCCGTCGTCCAGCACCAGGATCTCGTCGGCGTACTGCACGGAGGAGATCCGCTGGGCGATGATGATGACGGTGGTCCCCTTCAGATTCTTGGCGAAGGAGGCGCGGATGGCCGCCTCGGTGGCGGAGTCAACCGCGGAGGTGCTGTCGTCCAGGATCAGAATGGCGGGGCGGCGGAGCATAGCCCGGGCGATGCACAGGCGCTGCTTCTGCCCGCCGGAGACGTTTACGCCCCCCTGCTCCAGCAGGGTGTCGAAGCCGTCGGGGAAGGACATGATGAAGTCATAGGCCTGGGCGTCCTTGGCGGCCTGGATCATCTGCTCCTCGGTGGCGTCGGGGTCGCCCCACAGCAGATTCTCCCGGATGGTGCCGGAGAAGAGGATGTTGCTCTGCAGCACCATGCCGATGCGGCTGCGCAGCTGCTCCAGGGGGTAGTCCCGCACGTCCATGCCGTCCACCAGGACGGCGCCGCCGGTGACGTCGTAGAACCGGGGGATCAGGTTGACCAGAGAGGATTTGCCCGTGCCGGTGCCGCCCACAATGGCCACGAACTGGCCGGGCCGGACGGTGAAGCTGATGTGTTCCAGCACGTCGTCTCCGGTGCCGGAGGCCACGTATTTGAAGGATACGTCCCGGAACTCCACCTCTCCCCGGGGAGCGGGCAAGGGGCGGGCGGCGGCCTGATCGTTATTCTCCACGGAGGGCTCGGTGTCCAGCACCTCGTTGATGCGGCGGGCGCAGGCCTGAGCTCTGGATAGCTGAAGCAGGGTCATGGCCACCATCATGACGCTCATCAGGATCTGAGATACATAGGTGAGGATGGCCTGCAGGTCGCCCAGATCAAACTGGGCTTGCATGACCATCTTGCCCCCCAGATACAGCAACCCCACCGTGGCGGCGTTCATGGCCACGGTCATCAGGGGCATCATGGTGATTACCCGCAGACCCACGTTCATGCCGGCCTGGGTCAGCTGGTCGTTGGCGGTTTTGAATTTGGATTTTTCGTGGTCCTGACGGACGAAGGCCTTTACCACCCGAATGGCCACCAGATTTTCCTGCAAGGTGTTGTTCAGTCCGTCGATCTTCTGCTGCATCACCTGGAACAGGCGGGAGCAGATCTTCATAATGATGCCGATGCCCAGCGCCAGCACCGGGATGACGGTCAGCAGCACCAGGGACAGCCTGGCGTTCAGCTTAATGGTGATGACCAGAGCCACAATGAGCATCACGGGCGCCCGCCACAGCATACGCAGGCCCATGTTCAGCATCATGGTCATGGCGTTTACGTCGTTGGTGGTGCGGGTGATGAGGGAGGCGGAGGAGAACCGGTCGATATCCGCGAAGGAGAAGGACTGGATCTTGTCGAACAGGCACTGGCGCAGATTGGCGCCGAAGCCCTGGCTGGCAAAGGTGGCATATTTGGCGCTGAGTACGCCGAACACCATGGCTAGGACGGAGAGCAAAAGCATCACGCCGCCCAACAGAAAAATGCGGCCGATGTCCCCGGAGGGGATGGCCTCATTCACGATTTCGGCCATGGCCAGGGGCAGAAGCAGTTCGCAGATGACCTCCAGCACGATGAAGATGGGGGAGCGGAGCGCCTCTTTTTTATATCCCTCCAAATGGGTCATAAACAGGGAAAACAAATTAAAATTCCTCCTTTACAGGGGTGGGGGCGTCTCCGCCGCCCCGGAGATTATTCAGCATACGCTGACGGAAGGACAGCAGCTGCTGCTGCTCCGTCGGGGTGAAGCCGGCCAGCATCCGGTGGGAGACCGCTGTAAAGGACTGGATACAGCCTTGGATGGCGGCCTGACCCTTCTCTGTCAGCGTGATCTGGTTGCGCCGGGCGTCCTCCGCCCCGGGGGTGCGGATGAGATAGCCGCCCTTTTCCAACGACTTCAAAGAGTTTGCCACGGCGGCGGGAGAGATGTGCAGCAGCTCGGCCAGATCCCGCTGGGCGAAGCACCGCTCCTCCGGATCCCGGCCGGAGGATTGCAGGATACACAGCAACATGGGGTGACCGATCTCGCTCAGTCCCCGGGCGGCCAGTTCGGAACTGATGGCGTTCCGGTGGGCCTGATTGATCTGGCGGGACAGCAGCTCCAGCTGCTGGAGCATATCGTTCATGGAAGCCCTCCTTTCAAAGCTTAACCCGTTAATGATTAACGTGTTGATTATTTTAACCGCAATAGGGAAAATGTCAAGGGGAGAGGGGCACGGTTTAAAAATTGTTTACAAAAAAATGGAGAGACGTCATTACGTCTCTCCATAGAAGAAAAGGGTCAAAGACCGCTGTCGCAGTCATCGAAGTCGGTGTTTCGATACCGCTCCAGCGCCTGAGCCATCTCGGGGCCGTAGTCGGCCGTAAATTCTGCCAGCACCTGGTCGGCGGCCTGGGTCCCCTCCGCCTGAAAAATCGCCTGGGCCACCCGGCGGAAGGTCCAATAGCTGTGGGCGCAGTGATATTCAAAGCTGCGCAGCCCCTTGGGATCTTTTTGGAAGGGGCCGGGGCCGGCGTTGGCATTGGCTACGATGTGATAACAGCAGTCGGCGGTGCCCAGATTCTGGGGCACCCGGTAGTCCAGCTCGGGGTTGAAGCCCAGACAGATGGAGTTGTCCACGCAGCTGCAGTAGAGGATCCCGGCCCGGGGCAGTCCCATTTCTACAAACTGGTCGTGCCAGGGACAGATGGTGATCTGCTTGATGTAGTCCGGGCTGGTGGCCAGAACGGTGGCGTGATTGGCCCGGCCGGTGGCCTTGATCTCCTCGGTATTCACCCACTCGCCGTAACACAGGTAGGTGTTCATGGACAGGTCACGGCCGTCCCGTATGGCCCGCTGGGCCATGCGGCGCCCCCGCTGCTCGGCATAGAAGCGAGTTGCGTGGACGAAAGCGG
>CAJMQD010000005.1 GCA_905215425.1 uncultured bacterium | reverse complement strand
GGCAAGATGACCGCCGACGAGTGCCGCGCCGCCCTGAAGAAGGGCAACTACTTCGGCACCATGCTGGTGGCCATGGGTGAGGCCGACGCCCTGCTGGGCGGCGCTACCTACTCCACCGCCGACACCGTCCGTCCCGCCCTGCAGCTGGTAAAGACCAAGCCCGGCAATAATATCGTGTCCTCCTGCTTCATCATGGTGCGCCCCTCCGCCACCGGCGAGAACGAGGTCCTGGCTATGGCTGACTGCGCCATCAACATCAAGCCCAACGAGGACGAGCTGGTAGAGATCTGCCAGGAGACCGTCAAGTGCGCCAAGATCTTCGGCGTAGACCCCAAGGTCGCCTTCCTGAGCTACTCCACCCTGGGCAGCGGCAAGGGCGAGGATGTGGACAAGATGCGCAACGCCTGCGAGAAGGCCAAGGCCGCTATGCCCGACACCCCCATTGGCGGCGAGTTCCAGTTCGACGCTGCTGTTTCCCCCAACGTGGCCCGCACCAAGCACATCTCCGACGGCGTCGGCGGCCACGCCAACACCTTCATCTTCCCCGACATCAACGCCGGCAACATCGGCTATAAGATCGCTCAGCGTCTGGGCGGCTTTGACGCCTACGGCCCCATCCTGCTGGGTCTGAACGCCCCCATCAACGACCTGTCCCGCGGCTGCAACGCCCAGGAGGTCTATTCCATGGCTATTATTACCGCCGCGCTGGCCTGATTCTAAACAAAACGGAAAGGAGCACCTCTTACAGGGGTGCTCCCTTTTTATAGGTATTGCAGAAAAATAAGCAGGCCGTCCGGCATTGCCGGACGGCCTGCTTATGATATTCGTTGGGATCAGCCCTGCTCCACGATGTACTTGCCGTCCTTCTGGACGATGTGGTAGCGGAAGCTCTTGACCTCTTTTTGGGGAGCGGGGTTCTCATCCATGGCCTTACCGTCGTGGATATGGGTCAGCTCCACCACATACTTGTCCCCCTCCTTGACCATGTGGTAGGGGAAGGTCAGGGTGTCGCCGTCAGACTTGGCGGTGTCGGCCAGCTTGGCCAGATCTTCGCTGTTGGGGAACAGCTCCACCACCTTGTTGCCCACGATGTGCATCATGCCGTGGATCCCGCTGACCTGCTGGCTGCACAGATCGTGGAAGGCAAACAGGACATTGGGGTTCAGGTCGTCGTGGAACTGCTGCGCCTTCTGCATCAGAGCTTTCTTCAGGCCGGACACGGCGGAGAGGACCTCCTTGACCTGGGGGACCTGCTCGGCTGCGGATACGGTGTCGTGGATGGCCTGCAGCTGGGCGCAGGCTGCGTCGGCGGCCTCCATGGCGGCGGCGTGGATCTCGGCGGGAACAACGGCCGCATAGCGGCTGCAAATGTTCTGCATCGTTTCGTTCATGTTGAATACCTCTTTTATCAATTCTTCGTAAGGGAAAGTTTGTTAAAATAATAATAAAGAAATACTGCGCGCTGAAAGAAAGGCAAAAAAATTGTCTCTCTCTCGAAGACAATCAGAAAAATACTACGATATTGTTGTTTTGTCAAGAGTAAAAAAGGCTTTTCAGGAAATTCAATTATTGTAACAAGGAAAGATGAAAAACCTGCAATCCAATCGGTTATTTTTCAAGAAGCATAATAGTTTACTTATGACGGTTTTCCATCATAACAGTGGCGCCCGGGAATGTCTGCTTGCCTAACGGGGTGGCTTATGCTATGATAAAGCGTCCAGGACCTGCGGTCCTGAACGGAAAGGAGTTTGACCATATGAATTTGAAACGCTTCGGAGCCCTGACCCTGTCTGCGGCTTTGACTTTGTCTCTGCTGTCCGGCTGTAAGACGGAGGGCGGCGCCGGTTCCTCCTCCGGGAGCGGAGCTGTCTCCGGCAGCACCTCCTCCAGCGGAACGGAGGCCCCCACCATGGACCTGACCGGTGTGACAGACCCCATTCAGGCCACCGCCGGAGTGTCCGGGGACACGGTGATCGCCACCGTGGGGGACATCAAGGTGTCTGCCGCCCAGTGGCTGCAGTGGGTGACGGCCTATGTGGACCAGTACGCCCCCTACTATACCGACGGACTGCCCTGGAAAGAGGACAGCGGCAGCGGCACTCTGGAGGACGCCATGAAGGAGGCCGCTCTGCAGATGGCCCGGCTCTATGCCCTGATGCCCGGCGAGGCCGCCAAAATGGGGCTGACCGTGACGGAGGACGATCTGGCCGAATCCAAGGCCAACCTGACCAAGATGGAGGAGGATCTGGGCGGTGCGGAGATCGCCGACCACTATCTGTGGCAGATCCCCATGACCCGGGAGGTCTATCTGGAGATGCGGCAGTCCGCCATTGCGTCGGATAAGATCCAGGAGGCCCGATACGGCGAGAACGGCACCAACCGGCCCACCGACGCCCAGGTGCTGGAGTATGCCGCCACCGAGCTGGGGGTCTACCGCACCAAGCACATCCTGCTGAAGACCGTGGACACGGATAAGCCCCTGACCGACGACAGCGACCGGAACACCGGCCTCTACGAGCCCCTGGACGACGCCACTGTGGCGGAGAAAAAGAAGCTGGCGGAGGATATTCTGACCCAGCTGGACGCCAGCAGCGACCCGGTTGGTCTGTTTGATGAGCTGATGAACCAGTACAGCGAGGATGAGGGGCTGGAGAGCAACCCCGACGGCTATGAGGCCACCTCCGGCCAGATGGTAGAGGCCTATGAGCAGGCCGCCCAGAAGCTGAAGGAGGGGGAGTACAGCGGAATCGTGGAGAGCCAGTACGGCTACCACATCATTCTGCGCCTGCCCCTGATCGCAGACAACTACCGGAGCGAGTGCGCCGCCTATATGATGAACCAGGACAACATGAAGCTGCTGGACGCCAACCCCGCCGCCACCACAGCGGAGTTTGACAGCATCGACCTGCAGGAGTTCTACGAGAATCTGACCGCCCTGCGCAACACTGTGGCCAAGGAATTGGCCGAGGTACAAAGCAGCAAGTAAGCTGCCCTTCACGGATCTGCCCCCGACCGCCGGTCGGGGGCAGATTTTTTCGCCCTCCCCCCTTCCCCTAAATTCGGATGGCCTGCGGGCCTATACTGGGGAAAACGGGAAAGGGGTGTGGACTGTGGATAACTGGCACAGCAGAAGTCTGCGTGGATTGCTGGAGGAATTGAGTACCGGTCCCGGGGGGCTGTCCGACCGGGAGGCCAAGGGCCGGCTGAAGCAATATGGCCGGAACCGGCTGGAGCCGCCCAAGGGGGAGAGCATGGCGCGCCGGGTGCTGGGACAGCTGAAAGACCCGATGATCTTGGTGCTGCTGGGGGCGGCAGCCCTCTCCCTGTGGGTCAGCGGGGGCGAGGATTGGCTGGACGGGGCCATCATTCTGATGATCGTGGTGATCAACGGCATGATCTCCATCTCTCAGGAGGACAAGGCCCATAAGGCGCTGGAGGAGCTGGGGCGCATGGCGGCCCCCCATGCCCGGGTCCTGCGGGAGGGGCAGACGGTGCAAATCCCGGCGGAGGAGCTGGTGCCCGGGGATGTGATCCAGCTGGAGGCGGGGGATCAGGTCCCGGCGGACGCCCGGCTTTTGGAGTGCAGCCGCTTACAGGCCGACGAGAGCGCCATGACCGGGGAATCCGCCCCGGTGGAGAAGGAGGCGGGGGCCTTTCTGCCCGAGGATACCCCCTTGGGGGACCGGAACAATATGGTGCTGGCGGGGACCATGATCACCGCCGGCCGGGGCCGGGCTGTCGTATGTGATACGGGCATGGATACCCAGATGGGCCATATTGCCGGCCTGCTCACCCAGGGGGAGGCGCCGGTCACCCCCCTTCAGCGGAAAATGGGGGAGATCTCCAAGTCCCTGTCCTTCCTGTGCCTGTGTGTCTGCGCCGTAATGTTCGCCGTGGGGCTGCTTCAGGGGCGGGACCTGCTGTTCATGTTCCTGACGGCGGTCTCTCTGGCGGTGGCCGCCATTCCGGAGGGGCTGCCTGCTATCGTTACCATTGTGCTGGCCCTGGGGGTGGGCCGCATGGCCAAAGAGGGGGCCATCGTCAAGAAGCTGCCCGCAGTGGAGACCCTGGGCTGCGCCGGGGTGATCTGCTCCGACAAGACCGGGACGCTGACCCAGAATAAAATGGCGGTGCGGCAGCTCTGGCTGCCCCAGGGGGGCGACCGGAAGGAGGCGCTTCTGTGCGCCGCCCTGTGTGCCGACGCGGTGCTGGAGCAGAAAAAGGGCGTTTTCCGGGCGGTGGGAGACCCCACAGAGGCGGCTCTGGTAGAGGCCGCTGCCCGGGAGCGGGTAGACCGGCGGGAGGAGGAGAAGAACTGGCCCCGGGTGGCCGACCTGCCCTTCGACTCGGGACGAAAACTTATGTCAACCATACACAGAAAGCCCGGGGGCGGATTCCGTATCTTCGTAAAGGGCGCGCCCGATGTGCTGCTGGGGCGGTGTGTCAACGGCCCGGAGGGTCCGCTGACGGCCGCCCGCCGCCAGGCCGCGGCGGCGGCCAACGAGGCGCTGGCCGCCCAGGCCCTGCGGGTGCTGGGTGCGGCCTATCGGGATGTGGAGACCCTGCCCGGACGGCTGGAGCCGTCAACGGTGGAGCGGGAGCTGACCTTTCTGGGGCTGTTCGGCATGATGGACCCGCCCCGGCCAGAGGCGGCCAGAGCGGTAGCGCGGTGCCGCCGGGCGGGGATCCGCCCGGTGATGATCACCGGGGACCACCGCTCCACCGCCCTGGCCATTGCCAGACAGCTGGATATCTGCCGGGAGGGGGAGCTGGCCGTGACCGGGAGCGAGCTGGACTTTATGCCGCAGGAGCTGCTGGAGCAGGATGTGGACAAATTTTCCGTGTTTGCCCGGGTGACGCCGGAGCACAAGCTGCGTATCGTCCGGGCCTGGCAGAGGCGGGGGCAGGTGGTGGCCATGACCGGGGACGGGGTGAACGACGCCCCCGCCTTAAAGGCGGCGGACATCGGCTGCGCCATGGGGAAGTCGGGCACCGACGTGGCCAAGGGGGCGGCCCACATGATCCTGACGGACGACAACTTTGCCACCATCGTACAGGCGGTGGAGGAGGGGCGGGGCATCTGGGCCAACATCCGCAAGGCCATTCACTACTTACTGTCCTGCAACATCGGGGAGATCTTCACGATTTTTACGGCGACGCTGCTGGATCTGGGCCAGATGCCCCTGATCCCGGTGCAGCTTTTGTGGCTGAATCTGGTGACGGACTCCTTCCCCGCCCTGGCCCTGGGGGTGGAGCCGGTGGAGCCCGGGGTGATGGACCGGCCGCCCCGGCAGGCCCGGGCGGGGCTGTTCGACCGGGAGTTTTCCCTGCGTCTGGCCTGGCAGGGGCTGATGGTGGGGGGATTGACCCTTACGGCCTATTTTCTGGGGATGTATGTACTGTCGCCGCCGGAAACCGCGGGGGCGGCGGCCAACACCATGGCCTTCTCCACCCTGACCATGTGTCAGCTGTTCCACGCCTTCAATGTGCGCAGCGAGGAGCGCTCCATCTTTGCCATGGGGCTGTTCTCCAACCCGGCTATGGTGCGGGCCTTCCTGGTGGGGATGGCCCTGCAGCTGTCCGTGCTGCTGGTGCCCCCTCTGCGGCAGATTTTTGGGGTGATCCCCATGGATGCCCGCCAGTGGCTGGCGGTGCTGGCGCTGGCGGCGGCCCCCATCCCCATCTGCGAGGCGGCCAAGGCCGGGGGCCGGACATAAAACAGAAAAACACATCCCGCTCTATGATGGGAGCGGGATGTGTTTTTATCCACAGGATGGGAGGAAAATGTGGAAAGATTCAGCGCTCCTCCCGGAAGTAGTTGGCGCCAAGGGCGGCCGGCGCGCCGCTGTTGGAGGTTTTCTTCATGGAGGACCCCACCAGAACCAGGGCGGTGATGATAAAGGGCAGGGCCTGATACAGCTGAGAGGGGATCCCGGCCAGCCAGCCCAGGGCCCCGGGGAAGGCGGCGGCCAGACCGCCGCCGGACACCCGCAGGGTGTTGAAGAAACCGAACACAAAGGTGCCCAGAATGGCCATAGCGGGGTTCCAGTTGGCGAAGATGACCAGGGCCACTGCGATCCAGCCGTAGCCGTTGATCCAGCAGCTGCTGGAGAAGGAGCCGGACATATTCAGGCCCATGTAATAGCCGCCCAGCCCCATAATGCCGCAGCCGATGCAGATGTGGATGTATTTGCAGCGCTTTACATTTACACCCACGGAGTCGGCGGCGCCGGGATTTTCTCCCACGGCCCGCAGGCGCAGACCGGGGGTGGTGCGGTTGAGGTACCACCACATGGCCACGGCGATGAGCACCCCCAGATAGACCAGAAGGTTGTGGTGGAACAGCCCCTCCCCCACCACGGGCAGCTTGGACAGGCCGGGGATGGCGATATTGGCAAAGCCCTGCTTGATGTGGGAGTAGTCGTTCATGGCGGGCCACTTAATGGCCTTCAGGCCGTTGCCCACAAAGAAGTAAACGCCCAGACCGAAGGTGGTCAGGGTCAGACCGGTGATGTTCTGGTTGGCCTGAAGGGACACCGTCAGCGCGGCGAACAGCAGTCCGCACAGCGCCCCCATAAGAAAGGCGGTAAGGATGCCTACGGCCAGACTGTTGGCGTAGCAGCCCACAATGTAGCCGAAGATCGCGCCCACGGCCATAATGCCCTCTACGCCCAGATTCAGGCTGCCGGACTTTTCCACCATGATCTCCCCTACCGTTCCGTAGAGCAGCGGGATATTGTACACCACAATGTTGTGAATGAAGGCGGTTACCACCCCCAACTTATCCATTTCCATGGCTGTTTCCCCCTTTCTGAACTGGGACGATCTTAAAGCGCGTATAGAAATCCGCCGCCAGCACCAGGAACAGGATCACGCCCTGGAGCATGTTGGCGAAGCTGGAGTCTACCCGGGCAAAGGTGGCCGCCGCCACGGTGGAGCCGTAGTGCAGCACACCGATGAGGGCAGACACCACGAAAATGGCTGCGGTGTTCAGCTGAGACAGCCAGGCCACGATGATGCCCGTCCAGCCCACATCGTCGGTGATGGAGGTGGACAGCACCCCGGCGGTACCCACCTTGAAGGCGGAGGCCAGACCGATGAGGCAGGCGGAGAGGAACACGGTGCGCAGGACGATGCGGTCCACCTTCATGCCGGCGTACCGGGCGGTGCCCACGCTGTCCCCCACCACGGCGATCTCATAGCCGTGCTTGGTGTATTTCAGGTAGATAAAGACCAGAATACCGATCAAAAAGGTGAGGATGACGCAGATATTCAGACCGAACTTGCCCATGGGGATGCGGGGGAAGGAGACCGTTTTGGCGAAGCTGGCGAAGATCGGCCGGACAGAGCTCTTGTCCAGGAAGAAGTTCCAGTCGGCCTGAGTTTCCCCCAGAAAGGTGACGAAATACAGGGCGATGTAGTTGAGCATCAGGGTCATCAGCGTCTCGTTGGTGCCGAACTTTACCTTCAGCACGGCCACAAGGGCGCCGTACAGTCCGGCGGCCAGCATAGCGGCCAGACACATCAGGATCAGCGTCAACGGGGCGGGAAGGGCGGAGCCCAGCTTGAAGGCCACGGTGGCCGCGGCGATGGCGCCCAGAATGAACTGCCCCTCGCCCCCGATGTTCCAGAAGCGCATTTTAAAGGCCAGGGACAGGGCCACCGAGGTCAGGGCCAGGGGGACGAAAACCTTCAGATAGTTTTCAAAGGTCTTATAGGCGATCTTGTTGCCCACCATGCCCATGGTGAACATCCGGCTGTAATAGGCCATGGGGTCGACGTCCAGGGCCAGCAGCACCAATCCGCCCAGGGTCAGGGCCACCGCCACCGCCAGCAGATAGAGCCCCAGCTTTTTCCACAGGGGGCAATTGTCCCGCTTTACAACATGAAAGCGCATCTCACTTCTCCTCCTGTTCCTTGGTCTGGGCCAGCTTCTCCAGCTCTTCCGCCGTGATATTGGTGTCTCGGGCGTAGCCTGCGGGCTTATCCATGTATTTGTGGGACAGGTCGAGGGCGCCGGTCATCATCAGGCCCAGCTCCTCCTTGGTGGTCTTGTCGGCGTGGACCACGCCCATCACCTTGCCGTGGCACAGCACCAGGATCTTGTCGCACAGGGCCATCATCACGTCCAGGTCCTCACCCACAAACAAGATGCCCACTCCGTCCTTCTTCTGCTGATTCAGGATGTTGTAGATGGCGTAGGAGGAGTTGATATCCAGGCCGCGGACGGGATAGGCGGTGACGATCACGTTGGGTCCGGCCTTGATCTCCCGGCCCAGCAGGACCTTCTGCACGTTGCCGCCGGACAGGCGGCGCACCGGCGTGTCGGCGGAGGGGGTGACCACCTCCAGCTCCCGGATCACGTGCTCCGCGTCCGCCCGGCCCCCCTTCCGGTCCACAAAGGGGCCCTTGGCCTGGCTGTAATTTTTCAGGATCATGTTGTCCGTAATGGACAGCGAGGGGGCCAGGCCCATGCCCAGCCGGTCCTCCGGGATGAAGGACATGGAAATGCCCTTCTCCAGAATGGCTTTGGGGGACAGGCCCACAATGTTGTCCCCCTTGTGGATCATCAGGCCGGACTGCACCGGCCGCAGGCCGGCGATGGCCTCGCACAGCTCCTTCTGGCCGCAGCCGGCGATGCCCGCCACGCCCAGGATCTCGCCGCCCCGGATGTAGAAGTTCACGTGGTCGATGGCCGTGGCCCCTTCGTCGCTGCGGATGGTCAGATCCCGGATCTCCAGCAGGGGGCGGGCCTTCTCCATGGGCGGGCGCTGGATGTTCAGGTCGATCTTCCGGCCCACCATCCACTCGGTCAGCTCCTGCTCGTTGGTCTCGGCGGTGTTGACGGTGGTGATATATTCCCCCTTGCGGAGAATGGCCACCCGGTCGGACAGCTCCATCACCTCGTTGAGCTTGTGGGTGATGATGATGATGGAGTGCCCCTCGTCCCGCATCCGGCGCAGCACCCGGAAGAGCTTTTCGATCTCCTGCACGGTAAGAACGGCGGTGGGCTCATCCAGAATGATGACCTTGGCCCCGTAATACAGCACCTTGATGATCTCCAGGGTCTGCTTTTCCGATACGGCCATGTTCCGCACCAGCTTTTTGGGGTCCAATTCAAAGCCAAACTTCTTTACCATCCGGCCAATCTCGGCATAGCGGGATTTTTTCAGACGGAAGCCCGCCTTTTCCTTGCCCATCCAGATGTTGTCGGCGGCGGAGAAAACATCCACCAGCTTGAAGTGCTGGTGGACCATGCCGATGCCCAGCTTTTTTGCATCCTCCGGGGAGTCGATGGCCGCGGGCTTGCCTTCCACCAGGATCTCCCCCGCGTCCGGCTTATAGATGCCGGAGAGCATATTCATCAGAGTGGTCTTGCCCGAGCCGTTCTCCCCCAACAGGGCCAGAATTTCGCCCTTGCGCAGGTTCAGGCTGATGTCATGGTTGGCCACCACACTGCCGAAGGTCTTGGTGATGCCTCGCATCTCAATGGCGTACTGTTCCGCCATGGCCATCGCTCCTTTTCTTTTTTGTGTGTATGTTCGGGCGGCCGCAGGCCGCCCCTGCGGGAAATAACGCCCGTTTCACGCATCATGTAGGGGCGGATGTCCTCATCCGCCCGGGGTATAGGATCACAGAGCGTTATGTTAGAATTTGTAGGGGCGGATATGATCCGCCCGCCAAGCCCTCCCTCGGGGGAAAGTCGATAACAGATAAGGAAGGTGTAAGCAAAAATAGACACGGTTTTTCGGCACACCGGGAAATTTTTATACCACCCACCCACCCGTTTTTGGTATAGGGGGCTCCGCCCCCTATGACCCCCGGGCGGGGCGGACGCTGCCGCCCCCTGATTTTCATTGTATCACGGCCTAAAGCCGGTGAAAAGGGTCGAAATCAAAGAAAAACGAGAAAACGGGCCGGCCGGGATATCCCGGCCGGCCCGGCAAAGGATCGGTTGCGAGGGAGAGTGTTAGGCGACCTCCACACCGGCCACGAAGTAGTTCATGGTGCCGGTGATGACGGAGTCCTCCACGCTGGCGCCGCCGGCGGCCACGATCTCGGTGCCGTCGTTGGTGACCAGGGCCTCGTCGGCCTGCTCCACAGCGGCGGTGCCGTCCTCAGCCACGGTGATGTGCAGCTTCACGCCGGAGAACACGTCCCAAGCGCCGGAGACGATCAGCTCGCGCACGGCGTCGATGGCGGACTGGGTGCCGGCGGCCACGGTGGCCTCGTTCAGGGGGGACACGTCAACGAAGTTCTCCTTCAGGCCGCCGTAGTAAGCGGAGCCGCCCATCTTGGACACGAACTGAGAGGCGTCGCCGTTGCAGTCCATAGCGGCCTGGATGGCGGTGTGGTAGTACACGTTCCAGTGCCAGATGGCGGCGGTCAGGTGGGCCTTGGGGGCGTCGGCGGTCATGTCGGAGTTGTAGCCGCAGCCGAACACGCCGGCGTCCTGAGCGGCGATCTGGGGCTGAGCGGAGTCGCAGTGCTGGGAGATGACGCCGCAGTTGTAGGTCTGGATCAGCTCCTTGGCGAAGGCGGACTCGTTCACCTCGTCAGCCCAGGTGCCCAGCTCCTTCACATAGACCTTGGCGTTGGGGTTGACGGACTGAGCGCCCAGGGTGAAGCCGTTGATGCCGGAGCAGGTCTCGGCGTACTCGGTGCCGTAAGCGGAGACATAGCCGATGTTGTTGTTGCCGGTCTCCAGGCTCTTCAGACCGGCGGCGATGCCGGCCAGGTAGCGGGCCTGATAGATGCGGCCGAAGTAGTTATTGAAGTTGGTCTCGTTGCTCATGTAGCCGGTGGCGTGGGAGAAGATCACGTTGGGATACTCCTCAGCCTTGTCGGCCACGGCCTGCATATAGCCGAAGGAGATGGCGAAGATGATGTTGCAGTCGGAAGCCACCAGGGTGTCCACGGCATTGGCGATCTTGTCATAGTCGTTGTCGGGCACCTCGTCCACGATGACCAGCTGAGAGGCGGGATCCATGCCCAGCTCCTCCATGGCCTTGGTGATGCCGGTGTGGTGGGCGTAGGTGTAGCCGGCGGTGTCGTTTTTGCTGTTGATGTAGATGGCGCCCACCTTGAAGTCGGACTGGGTGCCGGTGCTGGCGGCGTTGGAGCCGGAAACGGAGCCGGAAGTGCTGGGCTCGTCCTTCTTACCGCAGGCGGCCAGAGAGAATACCATGGCCATAGCCAGCGCCAGAGACAGGAATTTCTTCATTTTCTTTTCCTCCAATGAAATAGATTCTGAAGTTTACCACCTATCGGCGGCGTATTCGCCTTTTTCGATCGGTGGTATTATATATTTCTTAAACCGCGGCTGCGGTGAAAGAACGATAAAAGACCGCCCGGAACGGGCGGTCTGCACGACAACAGGGCGGCATGGCCGCCTGCTTGTCGATAGTCCGGCGATTTGCGGCCGCCGGGTAGAGACGCCTGATCCATATTATCGGGCATATATCAACGGATATTCGGTTGTGGTTAAACTCTTATGTCATTGCGAGCCAGTGTGCACACTGGCGTGGCAATCCGTTTTCCATTCATTCCGGAGACGGATTCCCGAGGCAGTGATGTCGGTCACTGCCTCGGAATGACAAGCGTTGAATCGCTCAGCGGGCGAATACTACGCCGCCCTCCTCGCTCATGGCGGCCACCCGGGCCAGAGACTCGATGCGGTACCCCTCGCTTCTCAGCTGGGCGCCGCCGGGCTGGAAGGCTTTTTCCACGGCGATACCGGCGCCGATCAGCGTGGCGCCGGACTGCTGCACCAAAGAAAACAGCCCCCGCAGGGCCTCCCCCATGGCCAGGAAGTCGTCGATGACCAGAATGCGGTCCTCCGGGTGGAGGTACTCCTTGGAGACGATGGCGTTATACTGGTTTCCGTGGGTAAAGGATTTGACGGGAGCGGAATAGACGTGATCGGAGATGTTGCTGGACATGCTCTTCTTGGCAAAGACCACGGGACAGTGGAAATACTGGGCGGTCACACAGGCCATGCCGATGCCGCTGGCCTCGATGGTGAGGATCTTGTTGACGCCGCAGTCGCCGAACAGGCGGAAAAACTCCTGCCCCATCTGGGAGAACAGCTCAATGTCCATCTGGTGGTTCAGAAAGCTGTCCACCTTCAGAATACTGGTCCCCTTTACCTTGCCGTCCTGACGGATGCGCTGTTCCAAAAGCTCCATATCTGCCAGCCCTCCTGCAATAGAGAATGAAAACGGCCCGGCGAAACGGACCAAATAGAAATTATAAACGCAATTTTATTCTAACCAATATTTTTCCCCGGCGCAAGCCCTCTTTTGACAAAATTCCGGGAATTCCTCTGAGAGGTTTTTGACCATTCAGACAAATCCGTGTCCGCGGAATGTGGACAAAATGGGGCGGCACAGGCCGCCCCGGGAAAAATCGATTCAGTCCTCCCCCTCCAGGAAGTAGGAGGCCTCCATGTCTGCGGTGGCAAG
>CAJMQD010000004.1 GCA_905215425.1 uncultured bacterium | reverse complement strand
TGATCCCGCTTCTTGGCCTCTTCGATGCGCTGGAGGTAAGCGTCCAGCTCATCCTTCTTGGGGAACGCGATGCCATAGATCCGCTGGAGGGTCTCCCGGTTGGAGTCGCCCCGCCAGTAGGCCGCATTGCAGGCGGTGAGCTTGATGGCGTTACCCTTGACCCGTCCGGTGGACTCCAGATGAGGGCCGGCGCACAGGTCGGTAAACTCCCCCTGCCGATAAAACGAGATATGGGCGTCGGCTGGGAGATCGTTGATAAGCTCCACCTTGTAGGGCTCACCCTTCTCCTCCATGAACCTAAGGGCCTCCTCCCGGGGCAGCTCGAACCGCTCCAGCTTCAGCTTCTCCTTGCAGATCTTCCGCATCTCCGCCTCGATTTTCTCCATATGCTCGGGGGTGAAGGCGAAGGGTGCGTCCATGTCGTAGTACCAGCCCTCTTCAATGGAGGGGCCGATGGCCAGCTTGACCTCCGGCCACAGACGCTTGACGGCCTGAGCCATCACGTGGGAGCAGGTGTGCCAATAGGTCTTGCGGTACTCGGGATTTTCAAAGGTATACTGATTGTTTTCCTCTGCCATGATAAATTCCTCCTTAAACAATTCGGGGGAGTACAAAAAACGCCTCACCCCTGATGAAATTCAGGGGTGAGGCGCTGAACTTGTCAACCGTCCCACGGTTCCACCCTGCTTGCCGGAAGCGCTGAGCCGCCGCAAGCGCGTCGCCGCAAATTTCATATCATTTCATCGGTGTGCGTGATACGAAGCTTGTGAGGACGAGGCTGCGAGCAAGCGAAGCGTGACCACCGGCCGCTCGTGTCTTTCGATAACGGGAAAGTCCCGGCCCGGTCATCCCGGGCGGCTTGGGAGTGGTACTGCCGTTCCGAACCGCAGGGCACTTTCAGCATTCGTGTCCCTCTCTGTGCGGCGGAGTACGGTTGCTTCTCCGTCAATGCCATTTTGAACGCTGATAGTTTATCACTGCCGTCCCCACTTGTCAAGCCCTTCCCCCGCCCCTTGTCACGCCCGGCGAAATATGATATGCTTTCCAAAACAGTTCGCTCAGAAAGGAGACCTCCTATGGATGCCCCTGCGCTGCCTCCACAGGTCAATACCGCCCTGAGCCGCCTGACGGCGGCGGGCTTCCACGCCTATGTGGTGGGGGGAGCGATCCGGGATTGGGTCCGGGGCTCTGCCGCCGGGCAGGACTGGGACATGACCACAGACGCCCTTCCGGAACAGGTGGAGCAGGTGTTCCGCGACTGCCGCCTGGTGGAGACCGGTCTGAAGCACGGCACCGTCACCGTCCTGCTGGAGGGCCTGCCCCTGGAGATCACTACCTTTCGGGTGGACGGGGCTTACACCGACCACCGCCGCCCGGATCGGGTCCAGTTCACCCCCAGCCTGGAGGAGGACTTGGTCCGCCGGGACTTCACCATGAACGCGCTGGCCTGGAGCCCCGCCGCCGGACTGGTGGACTGCTGCGGCGGCGTATCCGACATCGCCGCCGGAATCATCCGCTGCGTGGGACAGCCCGACCGCCGCTTTCAAGAGGACGGCCTGCGCATCCTCCGGGCCCTGCGCTTCGCCTCCGTGCTGGGCTTCCGTCTGGAGGCGGACACAGCCAAGGCCGTCCATCGGAACCGGGGCCTGCTGGCCGCTATCGCGGCGGAACGGGTTCAGGCAGAGCTCACCCGCCTGCTGTGCGGCCAAAATGCCGAAGCCGTTCTGCTGGAGTATGGCGATGTACTGGCTGTATCCATCCCCGAACTTGCCCCCATGTTTGGCTTTCAGCAGCACAATCCCCACCACGACCGGGATGTGTGGGCCCATACCGCCGCCGTGGTAGCCGCCGCCCCCGGGGAGCCCGTTCTGCGCTGGGCCGCTCTGCTCCACGACGTGGGCAAGCCGGCCTGCTTCTCTCTGGCCTCCGGTGGCATCGGCCATTTTTACGGCCACGCCCAGCACAGCACAGGTCTGGCCAACGAGATCCTGACCCGCCTGCGTCTGGACCGCGACAGCCGGGAGCGCATCCTGGCCTTGATCCGCTACCACGATCTGCCCATCCCCCCGGAAGCCAAGCCGGTAAAGCGCCTGATGAACAAGCTGGGCGCCGATGCTGTAAGACAGCTGATCTGCCTGCACAAGGCGGATACTGCCGGACAGTCCCCCCTGTGTGCCGGGCGCATCCAAGAATACGACCAGGTAGAAGCGGTGCGTCAAGCCCTGTTGGCCCAAGCGGCCTGTTTTTCCCTGAAAGACCTCGCCGTCAACGGCAGGGATCTGTTGTCTCTGGGGTTAACAGGCAGGGAGATCGGTCAGGCTTTGGAATACTGCCTGAATGCCGTAATCGACGAGCGCCTTCCCAATGAAAAACAGCCCCTGCTGGAGGAACTTCGGCAGCGGTACTTCCCCGGCCCCTGATTTGCAAAAACAGCCTTGCCGGCCGTGGGCCGACAGGCTGTTTTTCTGTTTTTGAATCAGCCGCTGCGCCGTAGGATTTTAGATCTGTCCGGAGCACAACTACATTTTGGGCCGCCGCTGTCTTTTTTATCCACGGGTTGTGGATTTTTGTGCGTCTTTTCCCCCCTTGAGTATTGCTTTTCTATTTTCAGGCTGTTATCATAGCCTCAGTTCCTATTTCGTTTTCCCCTTCAGGGACAAAAATAGTGTATGTATGGAACCCGCCCCATGGGCCGGAAAGGAGAACGATTCCATGAATATTGTTTGCCTGGATATGGAGGGCGTCCTCGTCCCCGAAATCTGGATCGCTTTTGCCGAGGCCAGCGGCATCCCGGAGCTGCGCCGCACCACCCGGGATGAACCCGATTATGACAAGCTGATGAACTACCGCCTGAACATCTTAAAGGAGCACGGCTTGGGTCTGAAGGAGATCCAGCAGGTCATCTCCACCATCGACCCCCTGCCCGGAGCCAAGGAGTTCCTGGATCAGCTGCGGCAGGAGACTCAGGTGGTCATCCTCAGCGACACCTTCGAGCAGTTCGCCAAGCCCCTGATGGAAAAGCTGAACTGGCCCGCTATCTTCTGCAACACCCTGAAGGTGGCCGACAACGGCGAGATCGTGGGGTACCAGATGCGGTGTGAAAAGTCCAAGCTGACCACGGTGAAGGCCCTTCAGTCCTGCGGCTTCGACACCATCGCCGCCGGGGACAGCTTTAACGACCTGGCCATGATCCAGGCCAGCAAAGCCGGCTTCCTGTTTAAGAGCACCGATAAAATCAAGGCCGACTTCCCCCACATCCCCGCCTATGAGGAGTTCAGTGACCTGCTGTCCGCCATTCGGGCAGCGCTGTAAAGAGAGGAGGCTCCCCCGTGAACAAGTTTGACTCTCTCCCCTTCCGCCCGGCGGACATTCTGCTGCCCCAGAACTGCGACCTGTCCCTGTGGAGCGTAGTGGCCTGCGACCAGTATACCTCCCAGCCGGAATACTGGCAGCGGGTGGAGGAACGGGTGAGTTCTGCCCCCTCCGCCCTGCGGCTGATCCTGCCGGAGAGCTGTCTGGAGGGCCCCGATGTGGAGGGGGATATTATGAATATCAACTCCACCATGACCCACTATCTGCGGGAAAACCGTTTTCGCCTTCTGCCCGGGGCGCTGATCTACGTGGAGCGCACGCTGGACTGCGGCAAGATCCGCCGGGGTCTGGTGGGCATGGTGGATCTGGAGGCCTATGACTACGAGCCCGGCTCCCCCGCCCCCGTCCGGGCCACCGAGGGCACGGTGCTCTCCCGGATCCCGCCCCGGGTGGCGGTGCGGAAAAACGCCCCCATCGAACTGCCCCACATCATGCTGCTGGCCGACGACCCGGGCATGACGGTCATTCAGCCCCTTGAATTTGAAAAGCAGGACATGGAGCCGCTGTACGACTGCGACCTGATGGAGCACGGCGGCCACATCTCCGGCTGGAAGCTGGGCCAGCGGCAGCTGGACCAGGTGGCCGACGCCCTGAGCGCTCTGGCCGACCCCGGCACCTTCCGGGCCAAGTACGGCCTGCACGGGGATGAGGCCGTACTGCTGTTCGCCGTGGGCGACGGCAACCACTCTCTGGCCACCGCCAAGGAGTGCTACGAGCGCCAGAAGAAGCTGACGCCCCCCGAGAAGTGGGCCTCCCTCCCCGCCCGCTGGGCCCTGTGCGAGCTGGTGAACCTCCACGACGAGTCTCTGGAGTTCGAGCCCATCCACCGGGTGGTCTTTGGTGTGCAGCCCCAACAGCTGCTGGAGGCTCTGAAAAACTATTACCCCGGTGCGTCCGAAGGTGCCGGAACCGGCCACATTCTGCACTACCTGTATGCCGGAGGCGAGGGGGACATCACCGTCCCCTCCCCCGCTGCCAACCTGCCCGTGGGCACCCTTCAGGCTTTCCTGGACAGCTATCTGGCCGCCCACGCGGGGACCAGAGTAGACTATATCCACGGGGAGGACGTGGTGCGGCAGCTGGCCGCCCATGAGGACACCGTGGGCTTCCTCCTGCCCCCCATGGGCAAGGACGAGCTGTTCCCCACGGTCATCCACGACGGCGTTTTGCCCCGCAAAACCTTCTCCATGGGGGAGGCCCAGGACAAGCGGTTCTATCTGGAGGCCCGGAAGATCCGCAACTGACCCGTCTCTTCTCTTCTCAAGCCATATGCCCGCCCTGATCAGGGCGGGCATATCAGTCTATCTTCCTCTCAAGGAGCACTTGTATGAATTATGCCGATATTCGCCCCATTGACGTAGCCAACGGTCCGGGCATCCGTGTTTCCCTCTTTGTCTCCGGCTGCACCCACCGGTGCAAGGACTGCTTCAATCAGGAGGCATGGGACTTTCAGTACGGCCATCCCTTTGGACAGGCTCAGGTGGATGAGATCCTTCAAGACCTGTCCAAGCCCTACATCAAGGGTCTGTCCCTGCTGGGGGGCGAGCCCTTCCACCCGGACAACCAGTCCGCCGTGCTGGACCTGGTGCAGCAAGCCCGTGCAGCTTACCCGAACCTGAATATCTGGTGCTACTCCGGATATCTGTTCCAGGACCTGGCCGCCGGACAGGTGGGCCGCCACAGCCGCGCCCTGCTGGAGCAGCTGGACATTCTGGTCGACGGTCCATTCATAGCGGAAAAAAAGAATTTAAGTCTGCGCTTCCGGGGCTCGGAAAACCAACGCATCATCCAGGTTCAGCCCTCTCTGGCCCAGGGAGAGATTATTCTCTGGGACGAAAAGGCGGAGCTTTGATTCATCAAGACACCCCTGCCGCATATGCGGCAGGGGTGTCTTGGTGGTCTTTCTTATTCTCTTCTTCCCGGCTTCCGCCGGGCAGCAGTACAGTCTTTTCTTCCGCACGCAAACAGTCCCGCCTATATACGGCTGTTCCCCGCAGCAGTTTGCCGCCCTTACAGGGCGGTTCCTTTTTTCGGCACAAACAGGCGTCCCGTCTCGGCGCCCTCCAGCTCTAACAGCTTCAGCTTCCGCTGCACGCCTCCGGCGTAGCCCACCAGACTGCCCCCGGCTCCCACCACCCGGTGACAGGGCACCAGGATGGAGATTCGATTGCGCCCCACCGCTCCCCCCACGGCCTGGGCGGACACATGGGGCCGCCCCATCCCCAGAGCCAGCTTTGCGGCCAACGCTCCATAGGTCGTGGTGGTCCCATAGGGGATCTCCAGCAGCAGCTCCCACACCGCCTTCTGAAAAGCAGTTCCTATCAGGTGGATCGGGGGCAGAGCTTCAGGCCGGCGGCCATCAAAATAGCAGTCCAGCCAGCGGCAGGCCTCCTTCAGGACAGGTGGCTCGCCCGCTTCACATTCACTGTCCAATCCGGCGGCGAAATAGTGCTGCCCCCGGAACCACAGGCCGGTCAGTCCATCTTTGTCCGCTGCCAGTAGTATCTCACCCAGAGGTGAGTCGTATCGCTTTGTAAAGGCCATGCGCCTCCCCCCTTATTCTTCCCGCTCCGGCACGACCCGCCGCTCCTCCATAAATTCAGCAAACATCTGCTGGATCTGGGTGGGATTCTTTTTCCGCTGGGTCAGATAGATGCTCCGCACCGTCAGCGGATCATCCAGACGGTAGAAGCGAACGCGGTCTGTGGGAAACACATATTCCGGAATGGTAGAGCGGAGAAAGGTCACGCCGCTGCCCTCACAGGTCAGGTGGTAGGCCGTCATCATCTGGGACACATAGAGGGTGATCTTGGGGGAAAAATCGGCATTCCGGCAGATCTCCCTACTGCGCTCGTAGATGTCATTGCCCCGGTTCAGCATGATAAAGTTCTCCTGAGCAAAGGCGGACAGGGGGACACAGGGCCGCTCCTCCCCCGCCCGGTTGCGATTCAAGAACTCCTCGAAGGACTACCCGTAGGCCTCCAGCGTCCCATTGACCGGCCGGTCTGCGGGGACGGCCAAAATGACTTCCTCCGCCCCCCACTCGCTGCTGTCAAACAGCGCCGGGTCTGCCTGTTCCACCTCCAGCACAAAGTCCAGATTTCCGTTTTTCAGCTGCTCAAACAGGGCGGCAGCGCTCCCCTCCGTAAAGGTAAGGGTGATGTTGGGGTACATCTGCCGGAACTCCTCCACCACCGCGGGCAGCACATAGGTGCAGAAGAACATGGAGCTGCCGATCCTCAAATCGGCGTGAGAGGCAGCGGACAGAGCGGTAAAATGTTCTTTAATTTCCCGCTGGATGGCCAGAATACGCTCGATCTGGCGGATGTAATACTCCCCCTCCGCCGTCAGGGAGATGGGATTGGTACTGCGGTCGAAAATAGGGACATTCAGCTCCTGCTCCGCCTTTTTCACCACCGAGCTCAGCCAGGGCTGAGAGACATATAAGCGCCTGGCCGCCTTGGAAAAGCTCTTCTCCTGATAGACAGCATAGATGTATTCCATGTGGGACAGCATGGGCGTCTCCTCCAAAATATCTATACGAATTTGATTATGGGTCCTTCAACTGTTGCGTATTTTACAGAAAGATGACGGCCCGGTATACTTATTTTGCAAGTTAACTATATCACAAATCCCCAGCATGTCAAAGGAGTGTGTATTTTTCTATGAAAATCGCAGCAAGAATGGACCGGATGGCCCCCTCCGGCATCCGTAAAGTCAACGAAAAAGCACTGGCCATGGAGCGCCAGGGGGAAAAGGTGCTCCACTTCGAAATCGGCCGCCCGGATTTCGACACCCCCGCCTACATCAAGCAGGCCGCCATCGACAGCCTGAACCAGGGCAATGTCTTCTATACCTCCAACTACGGCACCATGGAGCTGCGGGAGGAGATCGCCAAGAAGCTCAAGCGGGAAAACGGCATCGACTATAAGCCCACCGAGGTTCTGGTAACCGCCGGCCTGTCCGAGGCCGTGTTCGCCGTACTGGCCTCCATTCTGGACGAGGGAAACGAGATTCTGGTCCCCGATCCCGTGTGGCTGAACTACATCAACGTGCCCCGTATGCTCGACGCCGTCCCGGTCACTTACGAACTGCGGGAGGAAAACGGCTATCAGCTGGACCTGAAGGAGATCGAGTCCAAGATCACCCCCAAGACCCGGGCCATTGTGATCGTCACCCCCAACAACCCCACCGGCGGCGTGCTGTCTGAGGAGACCCTGAAGGGGCTGGCCGACATCGTCCTGCGCCACGACCTGATGGTCATCTCCGACGAGGTATATGAGCGGCTGATCTATGACGGAGCCAAGCACATCAGCATCGCCTCCCTCCCCGGCATGAAGGAGCACACCTTCACCATGAACGGCATGTCCAAGGCCTACTCCATGACCGGCTGGCGTCTGGGCTATGTGGCGGCGCCGGAGGAGTACATCCCCGTGCTGAACAAATTCCACCAGCACAACACCACCTGCGCCGTCTCCTTCGGACAGGCCGCCGCCGTGGTGGCTCTGCGGGATGAGAAGGACGAAGTGAACGACATGGTAAAGGAGTACCAGCGCCGCCGGGACTACGCGGTGGACGCCATCAACGCCATCGACGGCATCTCCTGTCTGAAGCCCAAGGGCGCGTTCTACATCTTCATCAACTGCAAGCAGCTGGGTATGAAGTCCGCACAGCTGGCCGACTACCTTTTGGAGAACGCAAAGATCGCCCTGGTCCCCGGCGACGTGTTCGGCCCCGGCGGAGAGGGTTACCTGCGTATGTCCTTCGCCAACAGCTATGAGAATATTGTAGAGGGCTGCCGCCGCCTGGGCGAAGCTGTCGCCGCCCTGCGGGCAAAACAGTAAATCACGGACCAGTTCCGGTCCCCGCCTTTGGGCAGCTGGGACCAGATTGGAGCCCCCTTGGAGAGGGAACTCAGCACAGAAAAAACAAAATAAAAAATGGGAGTGTAGAAAAGTATGAGCGAAAAGACCGGAAAGAAAAAGCTCAGTCTGGCCGCAAAAACCTTCATCGGTTTCGCCCTGGGTATCGTCATTGGCCTGATCTTCAAGGAAAAGGCCAGCATCATCAAGCCGATCGGCACCATCTTCCTCAACATGATCAAGATGATCGTCGTTCCGATGGTCTTTTTCTCCATCACGGCTGGTGTCGCAAATCTGGGCGACCTGCGTAAGCTGCGCAGCATCGGCGTAAAAACAGTGGGCATTTTCGCCCTCACCTCCGCCATCTGCGTGGGCATCGGCCTGATCATGGCCTACATCATTCAGCCCGGCAAGGGCTTCGACATGAGCGTGCTCTCCTCCGAGACCGTCTATGAAGCCAAAGAAATGCCCAGCGTAATCGACACCATTGTAGACGCCTTCCCCACCAACATCTTCGGTTCTTTCGTCAACACCAGCCTGCTGCAGATCATCGTGTTCTCCATCTTCCTGGGCACCGCCCTCATCCTGCTGGGGGAAAAGGGCAGCCGAATTGCCAGCACCATCTCCGACCTGGCCGATGTGATGTATAAGATCACCGATATTGTGATGAAGTTTTCCCCCATCGGCGTGTGCGCTCTGCTGGCCGACTCCATCGGCGCCTATGGTCTGGACATCTTCGGGCCTCTGGGCAAGCTGATTCTTACCATCTACGCCTCTGACGTGGTCATCGTCTTTGTTCTCTACGTCCCTATGCTGGCTCTCTTTGCCCGGTTCCCCCTCAAGGTCTTCTTCGAGCACATCTGGAAGCTCTGGGTGGTCACCGCCAGCACCACCAGCAGCAACGGCTCCCTGCCCGTCTCCACCTCAATCACCAATGACGAGTACGGCGTTTCCTCCGAGCTGTCCTCCTTCTCCCTGCCCCTTGGCGCTACTATTAACATGAACGGCGGCTGCGTCTTCTATGCCGCTACCATTGTTCTGGTGGCTCAGGTCTACGGCGTGGAGTTGTCCGCCGGCGCTCTGCTCACCATTATCGTCTCCACCGTTCTGGTGGCTATGGGCTGCCCCGGTGTTCCCGGCGGCGCCATCATTATGACCACCATCCTGCTGACCAACATGGGTCTGCCCCTGGAGCTGGTTGGCCCCATCGCCGGTATCTTCCGTCTGATCGATATGGCTGATACCACCTTCAACTGCACCGGCGACGTTGTCACCACTCTGGTGGTCGCCCGCAGCGAGAACATGTTTACAAAAGAAGTAAAATGAACTAAAATAAACGTAATCTACCAACCAAAGAAGGAGTAACTGATTTATGAGACTTGCTACCATTAAACTCCACGGCGCCGAAGTCGCCGGTATCGTTGTCAAGAACGGCATTCTGCCCGTATCCGCACTGAACGCCGCCAAGGGCACCGGCTGGAAAGAGGATATGATGAGCCTGATCCAGGCCGGCCACATCCCCGGACTGACCAACTGGTACAACAACGGCGGCAAGGAGGAGCTGGAGACCATGCCCGGTCTTGTCCCCGCCGAGGAGGTAGTCTACGCCCCGCTGTACCGCAACCCCAAGCGGATCTTCGGCATCGGCCTGAACTATAAGGATCACGCCGGCGACATCGGTTCCGCCACTCCCACCGGCTTCCCCGGCAGCTTCTTCAAAATGGCCGACACCCTTGTGGGCCCCGGCGACGACATCCTGCTGCCCAAGCTGAAGGAAGCCCAGCGCACCACTGCCGAGGCCGAGCTGGGCGTCATCATGGGCCGGGACTGCCGGGATGTCAGCGAGGAGGACTGGCAGAGCGCCATCGTGGGCTACACCACCATTCTGGATATGACGGAGGAGTCCATCCTGAAGGGCAACGACTTCGTCCCCGGCAACCCCCGCTACCTCTGCATCGTGAAGAACTTCCCCACCTTTTTCTCCTTCGGGCCCCAGCTGGTCACTCCTGACGAGGTGCCCGACGTGATGAAGCTGGAGATCCAGAGCGTCCACAATGGTACCGTCCACGCCAAGAACACGGTGGACCACATGATGCACCCGCCGGCACGGCTGGTCTCCCTCCACTCCAGCATCCAGGGCTGGTACGCCGGAGACGTGCTGTCCACCGGCACCCCCCGCGCCTTCCCCATCGAGGACGGCGATGTCGCCGAGTGCCGCATCGTGGGGCCTGACGGCTTCGTGATGGAGCCCCTGGTCAACCCTGTTGTCGACCTGAAAAAGCACCCTGAAAAGGGCTGAGCCGCATCCTGCGTATTTAGGAAAGAAGGAAAAAACTATGAAAGCAACTTTTGTTTTGACCCCCGCTGAGGCCCGCCGCCTGATCGCCAAGGCGGTCATCCAGACTCCCGAGTTCCAGAAGGCCTGGAAGGACGCCTATGTGCTGCTGGCCGGCGGCACCACCAACGCCTTCATCGCCCAAGAGCTGGGATATGATGTGGAGCCCGGCCTGTGCACTGTGGGCAACAGCACCGACGCAATGCTGTGCGTCACCGAGCCCTCCAGCCGCAAGAGCTTCCCCAATGTGTTCTACAAGGGCCAGCCCGTGGACAAGAAGATGGACGAGGCCCTGCAGGACTTCCACGCCGACACCGTCATCATCAAGGGCGCCAACGCCTTCGACCTGGACGGCCATGTGGGCATCATCACCTCCGGCTTCAACGGCGGCACCATCCCCAACTTCATCGGCTACATGACCAGCAAGGGTCTGAAATGGATCTGCCCCGTGGGCTATGAGAAAATGGTGCCCAGCGTCCCCGCCGCCAGCCGCGCCCTGGGCGGAGCCACTCACATTGACATCTCCATGGGGGCCGACCCCGGTCTGTACTGCCTGTCCAGCGCCGATATTCTGACTGAAGTGGACGCCATCAAGCAGATGTTCCACTGCGAAGCCAAGGTGGTGTGCGCCGGCGGCATCGGCGGCAACGAGGGCGCCCACTATTGGGCCGTAGACGGCGAGGAGGCCGACATCAAGGCCCTGGTAGACTACCTGGAGCAGAACATCAAGGGCGAGCCCGCCGTGAAGGGCAACAAGGGCAACTGCGCCAACTGCCGCTATCCCGGCTGCCGCTACAACGGGCTGAAGCCCGAGGAGCTGCCCGCCTGGATGAAGAAAAGAGGCATTGAAAAGTAATTTTCCCCACTCTCCACACCAGAAGGAACACTCCGGTACGGATCAAGGTCCGTACCGGAGTGTTCCGTTTTTTTACAGCCGTTCCGAAATAATCTGGAAGCCCGCCTGCCGCAGGCTGTTCTCGATCTCATGGATCTGCTCGAAGCTGCGGGTCTCCATGCCCACCTTCAGATAGCAGCTGGAGATGGGCATATTGGCGTCGGACCGCTCATGGTGGACGCTGATCACGTTGCCGCCGCAGCGGGAGATGATCTCACTGACCCCCACCAGCTGGCCGGGCTTGTCCTCCAGGGCGATCTGCAGCGCAGCCATGCGGCCGCTGGTGACCAGGCCCCGGGTGATGACCCGGGAGAGAATATTCACGTCGATGTTGCCGCCGGACAGGATGCACACCGTCTTTTTCCCCTGGATGGGCACCTTATGGAACAGGGCCGCCGCCACACTGACGGCGCCCGCCCCCTCGGCCACCAGCTTCTGTTTCTCCATCAGCGTGAGGATCGCGGCAGCGATCTCGTCCTCGCTGACGGTGACCACGTCATCCACATACTGCTGGGTCAGGGCGAAGGTCAGGTCGCCGGGATGCTTCACCGCAATGCCGTCGGCAAAGGTGGCGGCGGTATTCAGGGTGATCTGCTTGCCCTCTTTGCGGCTCTGGGCCATACTGGGGGCGTTGGCCGCCTGTACGCCGTACACCTTGATATTGGGGTTCAGGCTCTTGATGGCAAAGGCCACGCCGGAGATCAAACCGCCGCCGCCGATGGGGACGATCACCGCTTCGGCATCGGGCAGCTGCTCCAGCACCTCCAGTCCGATCGTCCCCTGCCCCGCAACGACCTGTTCATCGTCAAAGGGGTGGATCAGGGTGGCCCCGGTCTCCTGCTGGATCTCCAGCGCCTTGGCATAGGCGTCGTCATAGGCCCCCTTCACCAGACAGATCTCCGCCCCCAGGCGGCGGGTGGCCTCCACCTTGCTCAAGGGGGCGCCATCCGGCATACATACGGTGCTTCGGATGCCCATTTTTGTGGCCGCCAGGGCCACGCCCTGGGCGTGGTTGCCCGCGCTGCAGGCGATGATGCCCGCTTTCTTCTGTTCCTCGTTCAGCTGGCTGATCTTATAGTAGGCTCCGCGGACCTTAAAGCTGCCGGTTACCTGCAAATTCTCTGTCTTCAGGTACAGCTGGGTGTCGTGGCTCAGCTCCGGCGCATAGATCAAGTCAGTCCGCCGGGCCACCTCCTTCAGGATATACGCAGCGTGATAAACTTTATCCAATGTCAGCATATTGTTTGTCCTTCTCCCTGTTCAGATTGGTTTTGATTCTCTTGCTTCCCTTCCCCGGCAACGCCTTCCATCCCCGCCGCCGGGGACAAAGAGGGATTGGGACATTATGTATCCAGCGCATCAATAAACTGCCGGGCGGTCCGGCCGGAGCGGCTTCCGCTGCGCACCTGCCAGGTGGCGGCGGCGGCCCGCAGCTGAGCCGGCGTCAGCTTGCTCCCCGCGCCGCCCCGCAGGGCCAGGGCGGACACACTGCCCTGGTACTCCTCGAAGGTGGGGGCGGGGTAGAAGATCTGAAGGCCGAACCGGCTGGCCAGAGACAGCTTCTCCTC
>CAJMQD010000003.1 GCA_905215425.1 uncultured bacterium | reverse complement strand
CCTCAAGTAAGGTGCAAAGAACACAGGGTTAGTACCCAGTTACTGAATTTTTTTCTGCTCCCCAGCAAAATCATCACTATTCAGCACAGTCTTGACCCACCACTGATTACAGGCGGCTGCGCTGAGCATACAGCCCATCAGGTGGTAACGACCACCGGCGTGAGCAAATGAGTGTAATGCATGGTTTTTCGGCAGGTGGAACTGGTCGCAGGCAATAAATATTGTACCGGAAGTACCCACAGAGATATTACAGCTTCCATCTGACAAAGTATCGGTGCCTACAGCAGCGGCAGCATTGTCTCCCGCTCCAGCGCATACCCGTACGTGCGGGGGCAGGTCCAAGTCTTGGGCCACCCGGCCGGTTAAAGTGCCGATAACCTGCCAACTTTCGAAGAGCCGGGGCATCTGCTCCTTCGTCACGCCACAGATGTACAGCATCTCCGCCGACCAGCACTTGTGAGCCGTATCCAAAAGCAACATCCCCGCTGCATCGGAGTAGTCAGTGCTGTGCACTCCGGTCATGCGGTAGGCCAGATAGTCTTTAGGCAACATAATTCGACGAATACGCCGAAAGTTCTCCGGCTCGTGCTTGCGCACCCAGAGCAATTTTGGGGCCGTAAACCCAGCAAACGCGATATTTCCTGTCAAATTAGCAAGACGCTCCTCACCTATCTCGCTGTTCAGCCACTCCGTTTCCTCTGCGGTGCGACCATCATTCCACAAGATAGCAGGGCGAATCACTTGATCACGCTCATCCAGCAACACCAAACCATGCATTTGGCCGCTAAAGCTTAAACCATCCACCTGGGTTGAGTCAAACCCCTCCATTAAATCGCGTATTCCTGCTCTTGTTTGGCTCCACCAATCCTCCGGGTTTTGCTCTGACCAGCCAGTCTTTGGAAAGGAGAGGGGGTACTCCTTCTGCACCGTGTGGAGAACCTGCCCGTTCTCATCCATCAACAGCAGCTTCACTGCCGAGGTTCCAAGGTCGATTCCAATATAAAACATAGTTGAGCCTCCTACTTGAGATAAGTTTGAGCGGAGAAAACTTCAGACACCGTGTTCTTTTGTATTGGATACTCGAACCGGCTCCGCCCCCAGAAAGGTAATAACCGTGCCTATCACCAGAGCAATTATGCCGATAAAAAGTAGCGATTGCACTCCAAAGTAATCTAAGATTGCTCCCCCGGTAAGTAAGGATAGCAGCACCCCAAGGGTAGATGCCGCATGAAGATATGCCTGGCCATTGATTACATCTCCGTGTGGAATTACTGCACCGGTATAATATACGCTGCTGACCACGTACAGGGCATAGCCAGACTGAAACAACTCCGAAAACAGGAAAGAGGATGTGCCTGCTGCCCAATAGCCCAGCGCCATTTTCAGGATAAGCAGCAGGGCGGACAGCTTGAGCCATTGGTCGCATCGCAGCCTATGGCTGATCCGCCCGAAAAGAAACAACACCGGAACCTCTGCGCAGGCGGCAATAGCCGCTGCCAGACCCATCCCGCCCTCGTCGCCGCCCTTGTGAGAAATAATTTGGTAGAGAAAGTTGGATGTGTAGGTGTGTCCCATCATCAGTAGAACACAACCAGTCAGAAGGACTGTATATCTTGGATAAGCAGTCAGAAAGGTAAAGTTCAGCCCGTTACTTCGAGATTCTTTTTTCTCCTGAGTTGGAACCTCAAGGAAGTAATCATCCCCAATCTGCTGGTCAGCCGCAGCAAAGAACCATAGTATCCCTCCAATCAAAACGGTGGACAGGGCCGCCCCTGTGCAGAAGATCGAAGGGATGCCGAAGCGCAACAACAATCGCCCCACAAGGGCCGAACAGGCGGCATATCCCAGAGATCCTGTACCTCGACCGATACCAAAGTCTACTGGGACACCCCTCTGCAGCTCATACATGGAGGCGGCATCCAGGAAGGCAGGAAACATGGTCAACAGCATACAGCCAGCTAAGAAAAGTGTTACAGCGAGCAGACGTCCAATGGGCAGCAGAAGGACCACATTGCCCAGCAGCAGAATACCCGCCGCAGCCAGCAGAAATCGCCGCAGCCCACTGCGTCCTTGGCGGTTAAGCGCCTCGCCAAAGAGGATTTGGGCGAAGAAACTGCCAATGGAGGCCACCCCCATGCAGATGCCAATGTTAGTATTAGTCAGCCCGCAGGAGAGCAGAAAAAGGCTGCTGTAGCAATATAGGCAGCCATCTACGCCCCATTCAGCGGCCTGCATCAGGGAATAGGCTCTTGTAACATTTGACACGGGAGAGATACCTCCTGTCCCACAGAGACAATTTTGAAAATGGCCGCTATGCTAGCACACAGCGGCCATTTTTGTTCGGGAAAGATTGAACTGTCTTTGCCAAAAGTGACAGAGGGACAACTGTTACAGCTCGATGTAACGCCAGTTATCGCGGGTAAATAACTCAGTACCGGTCTCGGTGATGAGGTAGCAGTCCTCAAAGCGGAAACCGTACTCCTTGGATCGGAAGAAGTGATCGCCGGCGATGGTCATGCCGGGCTTCAGCTCGGTGGGATTGTGGAAGCGGAACGTGGGAGGTTCGCCCTCGAACACGCCGATACCGTGGGAGGCGCTGGCGGGCGGGGGACCATAGCCGTGGTCCACAAACCAGTTGTAGTACATCTCGTAGACCTTCTCAGAGGTCATGCCGGGCTTGACCCAGTCGCAAATCAGACGCTCATGCAGATCCAGCATGAAGTCGATCTCCTTCTTCATGGAGTCGGGCATCTTGCCGAAGATGATGGGACGGCCATAGGCAGAGGCGTAACCGGCGTAGTGACAGCCGATATCAATGTTGATCAAAGTGTTACGGCCCAGCTTGTTGTGGGTGCTGCGGCCGATACCGCTGCGGCTGCGGTAACCGGAGTAGCACAGGATGGGGAAGGACGGGCCCTCGCCGCCGTTCTTATAGAGCTCGGCAGCCAAAACGCCCTCCAGCTCATACTCGGTCATGTCGGGGTTGATCTTGCCCAGTGCCTCGTTAAACGCCTTCTCGGACGCCAGGCAGGCCTCGCGCACCATCTGCTGCTCGTAGACAGACTTGTTCATCCGCAGGTCGATCAGCAGATCGCCGCAGTCAACCACCTCGCCGCCGGGCTGGATGGCATCACAGATCTTCTCGTACAGAGGATGGGGCGCGATGTTGTAGTCCGCCAGGCCCAGACGGGTAACACCCTTGCCGTCGGTCACTTCACTGAACAACTGCTTCAGATCATAGTAGGTCACACCTACCCAATCACGCACAGTGCCGCTGGTGTGGCCAAAGGCGGTGCAGCCACGCACAGCCGCCATGCCATAGGGGGTCTGGGCTCCGAACTCGGGGGCCTCGCCGCCGATCAGCACCAGGGGAGTGCCAGTCCGGCCTACCAGAACACCGCCCACTTCAAACAGGGGCCAATACTTACTCAGGTAGAAGACGTTCTCATAGACACCGGTGTCGGCATAGCACAGGACGGCATCCAGGTTCTGCTCCGCCATTCGGGCCTGAAGACGCTTTACTCGGTCAAAATAATCGCTGTCCGGAATCGTTTTTACCATAAAACACACCTCGATTTCCTTTATCATACATTCCTTTCAACATCCTATAGACAGAAGAGATCAGAGACTTTATTGAAAGGTGGTTGAAAGTATTTCATACTATAGCACGGATAGCTTCCTTTGTAAAGCCTACCCTTTGACAAATTTGCATTTTCCCCTTTATTTAACTGCAATTCAGCGCTCTGTACAAACAGGAAAGCCCTAATTTGTGTAAAATATCGCAACATTTAATCTTTACATCTGGCACATTGGATGGTAGTATAAGGATAACTTACTTGCTATTAAGTAGAAAGCAGGTCCTAAGGGGGATGTTTCATGGCGAAGGGCGGAATAGACCTCCGAACGCTTAGTGATGCTAATCGGATTCATGTTTTAAAAGTAATTCATGATCAAAAGAATATCTCCCGTACCGAACTTGCCAAACAGACCGGCCTTAGTCTGTCAGCCGTCTCCCGCATCGTAAAACAGTTAATCGAAGATGGTTTTGTGCAGGAAACCGGATTGGGGGACTCCAGTGGCGGACGCAAGCCTATTACAATCTGCCCCAACCCCAATGCCGGATATGTCATCGGAGTAGATTTCGGACGGACCAAGGCCAATGCCGGAGTGTTCAACTTCTGTGGCGAACTGGTTTTTCAATATATGGCACCTATTCATGGCAACGCATATCTGGATGGCCTTTATGAAGCTATAGACAATTGTTTTGCTTTTCTTTCAGACAAAAGCAAAGTTATGCTGATTTATTGTGGTGTTCGTGGATTTCTGGACAGCAATACAGGGACCATCTTATCCTCCGATACCTTTGGCTGGAAAAACATCCCTTTACGTCAGTTGTTGGCCGACCGATACTCTGTCCCTGTTGGATTGGATATCAACGCACGCTTAGCCGCTCTTGGCGAATGGAAAACCATCTACAGCGACGCTGTCGATGATATGATTTATGTAACCACCTCTTGGGGTATTTGTGCCGGAGTAATTTCTCACCGGGAATTGTTCCGCGGCAGCTTTGGGATGGCGGGTGAAATTGGAAATACTCGCAATTTTACACAAACAGCAGAAGATCCTTCTGAAAACTTAGAACAATCTTGCGGCGGGCAAATGTTGATTCGCCGTGCCATCGCTCGGTGGGATGAGGGGGAGAGTTCCCTGCTGCGCAAGCTTACTGGCGATCGGGCGGAGCGGGTCACGGTAGAGGACATTGTGGCTGCGGCCAACTCCAACGACACCTTTGCTTTGAATCTTGTTCGAGAGGCTGCCGACGTGCTGTCAGTGGGCATTTGCAACATGATCTACGCCTATGACCCGAAGGTCATCGTGATTGGCGGGTTGCTGTCGGAGATGGGAGAGACGGTGCTGACCCCAGTGAAAGAGAATCTGGAGCGGTTGCTGCCGGAGCTGATCTGGAAGCGGCTGCGAATCGAGCTGACGGTACTGGGCAGCCGGGCCAGCCTGGTGGGGGCCGCTCAGGCGGGCTTCCGTGCCATTTTCAGTAGTCCTATCAGCAGCGACAGCCACAGTGGACGGCTGTGCTGTATCGGAACGGGTACCTGAAAAGGATAGTAGATAGCGCTGGCTATTCACTATAAAATTAAAAAGTAAACAGGAGGAAATACCATGAAACTGAAAAAGACGTTGTCCTTGCTGCTTGCCGCCTCTATGGTGATGGGTATGTTTGCCCTGACCAGTTGTGGCAAGAAGAACGAACCCGCCGTTTCCGGCAGCAGCTCCAGCACCACCACTCCTTCCAATCTGCTGGAGCAAATTAAGGCCGATGGCGTAATCGTCGTCGGCACCAACGCCACCAACGCTCCCTGGGAGTCCATCGACGAGAAGGGCAACTATGTCGGCTACGACATGGATCTGATCAATGAGATTGCTTCCCGCATGGGCGTGACCGTGAAGATCGAGGATATGGCTTTTGACGCTCTGGTGGCCGCTGTGCAGACCGGTAAGGTTAATGTGGCCATCGCCTCTATGGGCGCTAAGGAAGAGCGCAAGGAGAAGGTCGACTTCACCCAGATGTATCATCAGCAGATGAACGTCTACCTGGCCCAGAAGGACTCCGATATCGCCATCACCGACATGGAGGACATTGTCAACTATAAGGTCGGCGTTCAGAGTGGTACTCTTCCCGATCAGTACATCACCAATCTGGTCAACGACGGCAAGATGAAAGAGGATCAGGTCTCCCGCTATGAGGCTCCCGAAAACATGATCCTTGATCTAGAGGCTGGCCGTATCGATCTGGTGGCTGGCGACAAGAACCAGGCCAAGGTGTTCGAGAGTATGTACAACGTAAAGATCATCTTCGAGTGCTCCTTCTTCGGCACCGGCGAGAACATTGCCGTTCCTAAGAACCAGCCCGAACTGCTCAACGAACTGGACAGCATCTTGGATCAGCTGCGCAGCGAGGGCTACCTGGATCAGTTGGCTGAAAAGTGGGAAGTTGACTGATTAGACTCCCCTTCTGACGTTTAAGTTTCGCCGCCGCAGCGGGCTTAATGCCCGCTGCGGCCCCTCAAAAAGGGAAAGACTGGGCGAATCGTCACACGCAGACAATGGCAGTGCCTGCGCATGAAGATTTGTTCAGTGTTTGCCCGTTCACCGGAAAGAGGTTATTATGCAACTGACATTTGATAGAATTTTTACCTATCTGGTCCCGTATCTGCTAGGCGGTATTTCGGTCACCCTTTCGGTCTCATTTTTCGCTCTGATGATTGGTGCGGTGGTAGGACTGCTTCTGGCATTTCTGCGGGTATACGGCGGACGGGTTGTTCAGATCCTGATGACAGTATTCAGTGCGGTGTTCCGCGCCCTACCCCACACGGTATTGCTGCTGCTGATTTATTTTGTGATCGCCGGCTCCATCAATATCTCCAAGTACTGGGCGGGCACCCTGTCGCTGGCCATTATCAGCTGCGTCTATCAGATGGAGATTTTCCGCGCCGCCATTGAATCGGTTGATTACGGCCAGATGATGGCGGCCCGGGCCATCGGTATGTCCCAGGTGAAGGCCATCTTCTATATCATCATGCCCCAGGCGCTGCGCCGCGCCCTCCCTTCCTGGACCAACGAGGCCGCCGGCGTGATCAAGGCGTCCTCTCTGGTGTATATCATTGGCGTGGTAGAAATCATGCGCCTGGCTCAATATGAGATCGCCCGCTCCCGCCAGCCTTTTGCGGTATATATTGCCGTTGCGCTGATTTATTTCGTCTGCGTGTGGCTGACCAGCTTCGTACTGCGTAAAGTGGAAAAGCGTCTGGCAATTCCCGACATTTCTTAATAGCGAGGTCATGTAAAATGAGCAAAGAAATTATTCGTTTGGAAGGTATCAAGAAATCCTATGGCCAGAGCGAGGTTTTGAAGGGAATCGATCTTTCCGTCAAGGAGTCCGAGGTAGTCGTCCTTCTGGGCCCCAGCGGCACCGGCAAGAGCACTCTGTTGCGCTGCATCAACATGCTGACCGTTCCCACCGAGGGACATGTGTGGGTAGATGGACAGGATCTGACCGCCCCCAAGGTCAATATCAATAAGGCCCGTGAGCATCTGGGTATGGTTTTCCAGGAGTTCAACCTGTTTGCCCATTTGAAGGCCATTGACAACGTGGCCATTGGTCTGACCAAGGTACTAGGCGTAAAGCGGGCAGATGCTTTGGAGCGTGCTAAAAAGGAACTGGAGCGTGTGGGTTTAGGGGACAAACTCGACCTATATCCCGGCCAGCTATCCGGCGGCCAGAAGCAGCGTGTAGCCATCGCCCGGGCTCTTGCCATGGACCCTGAGGTCATGCTGTTTGACGAGCCTACCTCCGCTCTGGACCCTGAGCTGATCGGTGAGGTGTTGGAGGTTATGCAGAAGCTGGCCCAGGAGGGCATGACCATGGTCTGCGTGACTCACGAGATGCACTTTGCCCGCCGGGTGGCCAACCGCATCGTCTTTATGGAAGGCGGCGTGATCGTAGAGGAGGGCAGTCCCGACGAGTTCTTCGACCACCCCAAGACCGAGCGTGCGCGGCAGTTCCTGGGCAAGTTCAACGGCCAGTTCGACTAAGGAGGGCCTGCCATGAGTACAGCGTTTCTGAAAATCGCGATCCCAGCCTTTCTGAGCGGGGCCGTGATCACCTTAAAAATGTCCGCCATCTCTCTGCTGTTGGGCTTGGCTGTCGGCGTGCCTTTGGCATTTGCCAGAGTCTACGGTGGGAAGTTCCTGCGAAACTTCAGCCTAGTCTACTCTGAGTTGATGCGCGGCACTCCTGTTCTGGTGCAGCTGTTCATCGTATACTACGGACTGCCTCAATTCGGTATCGTTCTCTCCCCCATGGTGGCCGGCTGCCTGACCATGGGTCTGAACTCCGCAGCCTATCAGATTGAGTATTTCCGCGGTGCTATTCTCTCCATCGGCCCCGGCCAGATGATGGCCGCCCGGGCGCTGGGCATGTCCCAGTTCAAGGCCATCCGGGTCATACTGATCCCACAGGTACTGCGTATTGTGCTTCCTACCTGGGCCAACGAGGCTATCTCCATGGTCAAGAATACCTCTGTTTGCTACCTGATTGCCGTGCCTGAACTGATGACCCAGGCCAAGATCATGATTGCCCAGTTCTACAACACCATCGAGTCCTACTCCACTGTGGCAGTATTCTACCTGGTAATCGTGGGCGTCATGACAATCGCCTTCTCTTTAATTGAAAAGAAAGTCAAGATTCCCGGACTCGCCATTGAGAAGAGCAAGAAGTGAGAAATCTACTTTGTACTGCGAACCATCCTGATATAACAGACACACCCCTATGTAGAAAACCGAAACAACTACATAGGGGGTACCGTTATGGCAAAGCTGCACAGAAAACGTCTACTCTTAGCATCGCTGCACGGTATATACCTAATATCTGCAGCTAACTCTATTCCTTTTCAGCACAAAAATAACAGGCATTCAGTGTTTACACCGAATGTCTGTTATTTTTTCCTAATGCTCAGTTTCTATCCCTTATTCTTCAGCCCTGAAAACTCTTGATACAGTCCATCATCCACTTCGCAAACGCATCCCGGTCGGCATCCAAGGCAAAGGTAGCATTCTTGGGCCGGTCGGTATAGGTACGGGGGTCGACAATGGTCTGTCCGTCGGCAAAGCCGCCGGAAATATCAATATCCACCCGCGTAAAGATAGACTTGGTAATAATCTCCGGATGGGCCACAGCACATACGGCCAGAGCATCGTGGATCGGCGCGGAGTCCAGACGGTCCATAGGCTGCAGGTGGCTGTACGCCAAGATGCGGTGATCCACACAGTCAGCCACTGCCTTGCCCAGAGCAGTACCTAGAGCCCGGAACTCGCGGCTCTCGTCGGAGTTGATACAACCGCCGTGGTGGGTCGCATCCAGAGGAATCATACGGATCGGACAGCCGCTGTCCATAACGATCTGAGCCGCTTCAGGGTCGGCCCAGATGTTGAACTCAGCCGCAGCGGTGGTGTTGGTGCGCTGGTAACCGCCGCCCATCAGGACGATCTCCTTGATCTTCTTGCAGATTTCCGGCTCTATCCGCATTGCCATAGCAATATTGGTCAGCGGGCCCACGGGGACCAACGTGATATCCCCTTCGCTGTGCATCAGGGTATCAATATAGAACCAGACTGCGTGCTCCTTTTCAACCGTACGAGTAGAAGGAGGCAGTTCCAGATAGTCGGTGTGGATCTCGATCGGTTTATCCATACCCTCTACCTGAGTGCGCTGGCCGGTATAATCGCCGTGGCGGTTGGGCAGCAGCGTACACACCATGGGGGTGGCACAGCCCTTGTAGACAGGGAAATCCGCCTTCAACACGTCCCTTACCCGCAGAGTATTCTCTGTGGTGTAAGACAGCGCCTTATTGCCCGCCACGCTGCAAACAGCCAGCAGATCAAGTTCCGGATCCAGATACGCCGTCATAATTGCGATGGCATCATCCGTACCGGTATCAACGTCCAAAATGATTTTTTTCTTTTCCGCCATGGGGAAGGCTCCTTTCCTGGGCGGCACAGGCCGCCATGACCTTGGATGCGCCGCAAATGCAGCTTTCCGCTTTATGATACCACCGCTGTCCTCCAAGAGCAAGAAGTATTCGTCAAAAAAGCCAAGGGCGCCCCTTTATTTCGGGACGCCCTTGGCGATTTTCAATTCTCTATGATCCGGGCTTTACACCATCAGTTCGCTGACCAGGCGGGCATATTCCGCCGGATCGGCCAGAGGCAGGCCGGCCATCAGCTCCGCCTGACCGTACAGCAGCTTGGCATACCGGGCCACCTTATCGGTATCCCCGGCCTCCTGGGCCTGCTTCAAAGCGGCGTAAGGGGCGGAGTCCAAGTTCAGCTCCAGCACCCGGTCGGCCTTCATCTTCTCGCCGCCCTCCAGCTTGCTCATATACTTCTCCATCTCCAGGGAGACGGGGCCCTCGGCGGACAGGCAGCAGGCAGCGGACTTCAGGATGGAGGAGGCGCGCACCGCCTTCACCTCGTCGCCCAGAGCCTCCTTCACGGCGTCCAGCACGGCCTTGCCGGCCTCGGCCTTCTCCTCGGCCGCCTTCTTCTCCTCGTCGGACTGGGGCAGAGCGTCGTCGTCGTTGACGGACTTGAACTTCTTGCCGTCCTGCTCCTCCAGAGCCTTCATGACAAAGTCGTCCACATCCTCGGTGCAGTACAGGATCTCATAGCCCTTGTCCAGGATACGCTCCACCTGGGGCAGCTTGGCGATCTTGTCCACACTCTCCCCGCAGGCGTAGTAGTAATAGGGCTGATCCTCGGGCATACGGTCTTTATAGGCGGCCAGAGTGGTATTGCCGTTCTCCTTGGAGGACCAGAACATCAGCAGGTCCTTCAGCAGATCCTTCTTGGCGCCGTACTCGCCCACCACGCCGTATTTGATCTGGGTGCCGAAGGCCTTCCAGAACTTCTCATACTTCTCCCGGTCATCCTTCTGCATCTTTACCAGTTCAGCTTTGATCTTCTTCTCCAGGGCGGTGGCGATCACCTTCAGCTGGCGGTCGTGCTGCAAAATCTCACGGCTGATATTCAAGGAGAAGTCGGGAGAATCCACCACACCCTTCACAAACCGGAAGCAGTCGGGCAGCAGGTCGGCACACTTGTCCATGATGAGCACGCCGGAGGAGTAAAGCTGAAGTCCTTTCTCATACTCCCGGGTGTAGAAGTCGTAAGGAGTCTTCTCGGGGATATACAGCAGCGCCTTATAGGTCACCGCGCCCTCGGCGCTGGTATGGATCACCGCCAGGGGATCAGTCCAGTCGCCGAACTTCTCCTTATAGAAGGCGTTATACTCCTCGGGTTTCACCTTGGACTTCTGCCTCTGCCACAGGGGCACCATGGAGTTGATGGTCTTCCACTCCTTCACGGTCTCCCACTCGGGCTTGTAGTCCTCCCCGGCGTCCTCGGGCTTGGGCTTCATCTTGTAGTCCTCTACCTCCATGGTGATGGGGTAACGGATATAATCGGAGTATTTTTTGATCAGTTCTTGTAATTTATAGGTCTCAAGATACTGATCGTAGTTTTCTTCGTCGGCATTTGCCTTGATATGCAGAATAATGTCGGTACCGGGCTTGTCCTTCTCGCACTGGGTCAGGGTATAGCCGTCAGCCCCGTCGGACTGCCACATCCAGGCCTCGTCGCTGCCGTAGGCTTTGGAGAGGACGGTGACATGGTCGGCCACCATAAAAGCGGAGTAGAAGCCCACGCCGAACTGACCGATCACATCGATCTTCTCGGCAGCCTTGTCATCGGCGGCCAGGTCGGCCTTGAACTGGCCGGAGCCGCTGTGGGCAATGGTGCCCAGATTACTCTCCAGATCCTCCTTGGTCATACCCACACCGTTGTCAGAGATGGTCAGGGTACGCATCTCCTTGTTGGGGATAATGGTGATCTTCAGGTCGCTCCGCTTCACGTCCACCCCCTCGTCGGTCAGGGACTTATAGGCCAGCTTGTCCTCCGCATCGCTGGCGTTGGAGATAAGCTCACGCAGGAAGATCTCCTTGTGGGTATAGATGGAATTGATCATCATATCCAGCAGTCGCTTGGACTCCGCCTTAAACTGTTTCTTTGCCATGGTACATGCCTCCATATATGAAATGTTTGTAATAACAAGATCGGTGCGCGCCTTCGTTTGATCAGGGAAGCGCAAAAAGAAAATCGTTAGCACTTAGTTATCCCAAGTGCTAACGACAGCATAGCGCAGACCGGTAAAAAAAGCAAGTAGTCCCTTAAATTTTTTACACTCTGTTCATTCTTCTGCCAATTCCGGGTTGGGCAGATCCACATACACCGGCTCGTGGCCCACAGCGGCCACATACTTCAGCATATCCTCCCGGGTCAGGCGGACGGTGGAGGTGGACAGACCGGGGTGTCCGCTGATGTACTCGTCCGCCATCAGGTCCCGGTCGATGACCAGCTGCACCCGGTTTTCCGGGTCGAATAACAGCTCCAGAGCGGAGACAGAGCCGGGAATTGTGTGCAGCAGCTCCTTCATATGATTTTCGTCGGCAAAAGACAGCCGGGAACACCCCAGCTGTGCGGACAGGAACTTGGTCTTGAAGGGTTTATCCCCGTGCATCATCAGCAGATAGAACTGGGTGCCCTGCCGGTTGCACAGAAAGAGGTTTTTGCAGATCCGCGCCTCCAGCTGCGCTTCGATCAGCAGGCAATCTTCCATGGTGTCCGCATGATCATGCTCCACCCGGATATAGGAAATGTCCAGCTGGTCCAGTTTGTCATAAATAGCCCGCTTTTCGGGGTTCTCCTCATGGGGCGGACGGCCCGTATATACCTTGGGATCAATATTCATAGCACTATGGTCTCCTTATTGCAGAGCGCCCGCCCACAGGGCAGGCGCTCTTGATATGGTTCAGTTTTTCAGGCTCTGCATGGGGGCCGGGATACGGCCGCCCCGGGCCACAAAGGCGGCGCTGGAGAAGGGGTGGACGGGCTGTACCGGGGCGGAGCCCAGAAGACCGCCGAACTCCACCGTGTCCCCCACCTTACAGCCAGGGGCGGGGATGATACGCACGGCGGTGGTCTTGGAGTTGACCATACCGATGGCCGCCTCATCGGCGATGATAGCGGAGATGGTCTCGGCGCTGGTATCCCCGGGCACGGCGATCATGTCCAGTCCCACGGAGCACACGCAGGTCATGGCCTCCAGCTTGTCCAGGGTCAGGGCTCCGGAGCGTGCGGCGGCGATCATCCCCTCGTCCTCACTGACCGGGATAAAGGCGCCGGACAGGCCGCCCACGCTGGAGGAGGCCATTACGCCGCCCTTCTTCACCGCGTCGTTCAGCAGGGCCAGGGCCGCGGTGGTTCCATGGGTGCCGCACACCTCAAGGCCCATCTCCTCCAGGATCCGGGCCACGCTGTCCCCCACGGCGGGGGTCGGGGCCAGGGACAGGTCTACAATACCGAAGGGGGTATTTAAGCGGTGGCTGGCCTCCTGGGCCACCAGCTGGCCCATGCGCGTGATGCGAAACGCAGTCTTCTTTATGGTTTCGGCCACCACGTCGAAGGGCTGTCCCTTCACCGCCTGAAGGGCGTGATACACCACGCCGGGCCCGGAGACACCTACGTTGATGACCCGCTCCGGCTCGCCCACGCCGTGGAACGCGCCCGCCATGAAGGGGTT
>CAJMQD010000002.1 GCA_905215425.1 uncultured bacterium | reverse complement strand
GGCGGCGGTAGATCTCCTCCGCCACCTTGCCGCCGACCTCCGTCAGTTCCAGCCACCCATCCCGATCCATCTCCACCAAGCCGTCTGACTTCAAAATGGACATGGCGCGGCTGACAGACGGCTTGGAAAAGCCCAGATGCTGGGCCACATCAATAGAACGCACCATTCCCCGTTCCTGTTTCAGCACCAGAATGGCCTCCAGATAATCTTCCCCCGATTGGTGCAGCGGCAAATAGGTCAACTCCTTTTGGTTTGGTTTCTGTCCCCGCCCGGTTTACTCCGCAAAGGGAGAATACCGGCGAAAACGCAGCTGTTTTTCACTTTGTCTGCTATCATACCACAGTTTTTCTGCCTTCGCAAGGATTTGCCCACATCCATTCTATCCCCCTTTACTTTCGGCCAAAAATCTTGTATATTACTGTACGGAACGGCGCAGGCCAGTCTTCCGAAGCATAAACTGGAGACAGCCCCGCTTTCTTTCATCCGGCAGCCTTTTGTAAAGGAGGTCTTTTTATATGCAGCTTGAGATGAGCAACAAACAGTTCCGGCGCCTGCTGGATCTGGTATATATCGGCAACTGGGTGCTGAACTCCACCCGTGGGGACGAGCGCTTCGCGGACTACGACCAGGTAGAGAGCCTTCTGTTCGCCAAGGCCGCACTGGAGGGGATGCCCCAGCTGGCAGAGCTCTACCAGGGGGAGATCGTACCCTCCAAGGCCTTTGTGGAGGGCGGCATCCACGAGGCCATCATGGAATACGAGAACAACGTCTTCTTCGACATCCTGGCCGAGGATCTGGCCCGCCGGGACATGGACGACGCCCCCATCGACGAGAGCAACTATGACGAGCTGACCAGCCGCATCGACGCCTATATCGCCGAGTTCGAGGAGCACGGCACCGACAATATCCTGGTGGATATCGATACCTGAAGGCAGTAAAAAAGCAGCGCTGAGAGATCTCTCAGCGCTGCTTTTTTTGTATGATCCCTGTTCAGCCCTTTTTCCGCAGCAGGAAGGTGATCAAAAACCACCCGGCCAGATACAAGGTAATGGCCGCACCGGCGGAGGAGCCGATGTAGTAGGAGGTCATCAGCCCCGCCACACCGGCGCACATCGCCGCCAGTAGGGACAGGATGTGGTACTGCCACATATTCCGGGCCAGGTTCCGGGCGGAGGCCGCGGGCAGCACCAGCAGGGAGTTGATGACCAGCAGGCCCACCCAGGTCATGGACACGGTGACCACCACGGCGATGGCCATGGAGAACACCGTCTCCTGCCAGAACACCTTGATGCCCCGGCTGTCCGCCAGGGCCGGGTGGACGGCCGAGAGCATCAGCTGGTTGAAGGACATCCCCCAAAGGGCCAGAACCAGCAGCAGGATCAGGGCCAGCAGGCCGATCTTGGCCGGCTCCACCGACAGGATATCACCGATAAGCAAGTTGTTGAACTTGGTGAAGGACCGCCCATTCAAAGTGGACAGGAAAATGCCCAGGGCCACGGCGGTGGAGGAAAACACCCCGATCACCGTGTCGCTGGCCATGGCGGTGCGCCGCCGCACCAGGTTGAACAGCAGGGCAAACACCAAAGCAAAAATCACCGCCGCCCAGGTGGGCTCGTTGAAGCCGCACAGGGCGCCGATGGCCATGCCGGTAAAGGCGGAATGCCCCAGGGCGTCGGAGAAGAAGGACATCCGGCTGTGCACCACCATGGTGGACAGAATACCAAACAGGGGCGAAATGACCAGCACCGCCAGCAGGGCGTTTTTCATAAAGTACATGGAGCCGCTCTGTGCCCACTCAAAGGGCAGCAGATCCACAAGGGCATACCAAAGATTCATTTCTGACCGCCCCCCTTCCCCATCTTCAGATGGAACGTCTCATAAAACTCCGGAGAGGCCAGGACCTCCTCGGGAGCCCCTGCCTTCAGCACTTGCTTATTCAGCAGGATCACCTTATCGGCATACTGCTCCAGGGTGGCAAAGTCGTGGGTAGACAGGAAAATGGACAGGTCATACTGGGTGCGCAGCTCGTCCAGCATCTCCAGCAGCTGATGCTCGCCCTCGATGTCCACGCCGGACAGAGGTTCATCCAAAATCAGAATATGGGGGACCGGTTCCAGGGCCAGAGCCAGCAGCACCCGCTGGAGCTGACCTCCGGACAGCGCCCCCATGGGCCGGTCCAGCAGTTCCTCCCCGTGGACCCGGGCCAGACAGGCAGCAGCCTTATCCCGGTATCGTTTGGGTACAGGCAGGCACACCGGCCATTTGGACGTGGCGGCGGTGAAGAAGTCCAGCACGCTCACCGGGTCCCCCCGGTCAAAGACCGGCGACTGGGGCACATAGCCCACAAGAGGCCGCTGGCCACCCACCACCGCCCCATCGGACAGGCGGATAGCCGGCCCTCCGGCGGGAGAAAAGGTGATCATCCCCCCGTGGGGCATCTGACCCAAAATCGACTTGAACAGGGTGGATTTTCCCGCCCCGTTCGGGCCGATCAGGGCGGTGATCTCGCCGCAGTGCAGGTGGAAAGAGACCTGTTTCAGAATGTCGTCTCCATCCAGGCGGACAGACACATCCTCCAGCTTCAGGCAGCAGGAGTCGGAGCAGCCGCCCAGCTTGCCGTGTTTGATCTGTCTCACGTTACCTCACCAATTCCTCTCCCGCAAAGCCGTTGATGATGGCGGCCACATTGTTTCTGAGAACATCGCCGTAGTTAGACAGCGCCCCGTCCGGCCCGTCCATGCACATGGACAGCTGGGCCACGGTACAGCCCGTCTCCCGGGCAATGGCATTGGCCGTAGCGTCAGAGCCGTTGACCTCGGTGAAGATCACGGGGATGTTTTTCTCCTTCACCAGCGCTGTGATCTCGTTGATCTCCTTGGCGCTGGCCTCGCTGCCAGCCTCCTCCTCGATGGCTGCCAGCAGGGGCAGGTCGTAGGCGGCGGCAAAATACTGGAACCCGTCGTGGAAGGTGATGAGCCCTGTGATCTCGGGCATCCCCTCCTCAGCCAGCAGATCCCGGATATCGCTGTCCCAAGTGCTCAGCAGCAAAGCCGCCTTCTGTCCGTTTTCCTGATAGGCCGGGGCGTGCTCCGGGTCGGCCTGGGCCAATCCGTTCTGTAAATTGGCCACCATCTGCCCCGCCCGCTCCGGGTCCATCCAGTAGTGGGGGTCCCAGTGGCCGTGGTCGTGGTCGTCGTGGTCCTCCCCCTCGTGGTGGTGCTCCCGGTTTTCCAGCAGCTCCACCCCCTGGGAACAGTCGATCACCGCCGCGTCGGAAGCGGACAGGGCGTCCTCCATGAATTCCTCCAGCTCAGCGCCGTTCATGGCGATCACATCTGCCCGTTGGATCTTCTTCATGTCGTCCACAGACAGCGTATAGTCGTGCAGACAGCTCACCTGACCGGTGCTCAGCCGCTCCACCGCCACGCCGTCCACATTCTCCGCAAGGGCGCTGGCAAAGAGATAGACGGGGTAGGTGGTGGCCAGCACGGTCAGCTGAGACTGTTCCTCTTCCCCTCTGCCCCCTCCGGGCGCAGAACAGGCCGCAAGCAGAAACACAGGCAGAAGGATCAGGCATAGTTTTCTCATAGATTTCCTCACAATTCAACAAAAGTTATGACTTTTTGTGCAGCAGCTCCAGCAGCAGAGCCTCGTTCTCCCGGGCGGCGGCGGACAAAGCCGCAGAGCGCTCCTTCAGTCGGGCCAGGATCCGGTCGTAATCCGCCATCAATTCGTCACACACCTGACAGGCCCGGTCCACGTCAAAGCGCTCCACCTCTCCGGCAGAGGGGAGGTCCAGCTCCTTCAAATAACTGTCCACCTTGGGGTCGTATACCAGCCCCACCGTGGGCACCGCCATCCGCGCAGCAAAAATCAAAGTGTGCAGACGCATGGCCACACACAGCTCCGCTTGGCCCAGCACTGCCATCAGCTCGCTGGGGGTGGCGGGGACGTCCAGCAGATAGGACGGACTCTCCATGGCCCGGCGCACCTGTTCCGTGGTCTCGCGGTCTGCCGCAGGCTGCATCAGCAGGAATACCGTCTCCAGGCCGTAGGTCCGGTGGAGGTGGTCGCACAGCCGGGCCGCCTGCTGCGGGAACTGCCGCGCCGCAGGCCAGTCCCGCACAGACACCGCCGCAAACTTCCGTCCCTCCGGCAGCCCCGCCTTGACCAGCAAGTCACGGCCCCTGTCCGCACCAGCCGGAACCAGATTGAACACCGGGTCGGCGGTGATGTGGAGCTCCGGATGCTTCACGCCCATATCCCGCAGTTCCTGGGCGGAGGCCCGGTCCCGCAGGGTGACCACATTGGCCAGTTCCACCGTCTGCTTCACCTTTTTCCGGTTCTCCGGCTTCGTCACCGGGCCGATGCCGTTGGCATACAGCATCACCGGTTTTCCTAATTTCTTGGCCCAGCGGATTACCATTAAATAGTAGAGCAAAGACCGTGTGGAGGTCCGGTCCTGCAGCAGGCTGCCCCCGCCGGACAGCAGAGCGTCACAGCGGCGCAGCGCCCGCCCTACCTGCACCAAGTCAAAGCGGTATACCGCATCCAGTCCGTACTGCCGCCGGGTCTGCTCCGGGTCGTGGGAGAGAACTGTCACCTGAATGTCGTCGCTGGCGGCTAAGATCCCCCCGTGAATAGACTGGAGGATGGCGTCGTCCCCGGCATTGGAAAAGCCATAGTAGCCGCTCATCACAACCTTATATTTTCGGGGCACTACCTGGCGGTACATAGCCAGACAATCTCCCGCCATGCGCTTGACGGAATAGCAGTCAAAAATAACCTGCCGTCCATAGCGGCCCGCCTCGGCTTTCTGCTCCTCCGGCAGCAGCAGCGCAGCAGACAGATCGGCCAGCAGCGTCTCCGGCTGAGACAGGGGCAGACCGCGGCAGCAGAAGTTGCCCGCCTGGGCCTCCTCCAGTTTGTCCGGTCCGAACAGACCGTGATAGCCCTCGTTCCCTGCCACAATCACAGGCTTTCCTGCGGACATGGCCTCCAGGGCCGCCCGGGACACGCCCACAAACACCTGTCCCGCCGCCACGATTTCGTTGATATCCGTGCGCGGCCCGGTCATAACCACGCACCGGCGGCCCATCTGTTCAGTCACCGCCGCCGCTTTGGCGTTCAGTTCGTCGAACACATTGCCGCCCCCGGCAATGAGCAGCTGTACCCCGGGGACAGCCTGATCCAGACGGGGGGCGATCTCGATCATCTGCCGGGCCACCAACGCCCGGTCCTCATCCATACGGCTGACGTAAGAGACAATGGGCTGCGCCGGGTCCAGGACAAACTCTTGAATCACCTTCTCTCCAGACACCGCCGGAGAGAACTTATCGGTATCGATCCCGTTGATGGTAACAAATATATGCTCCGGGGGCAGCTTATACTCCCGGATCAGATACGCCTTGATGTCTTCCGACACCGCCATCGTGCGCTCCCCCCAGTCGGTGAGATAGCGCAGCATGCCCCGGGCATCAAATACCCAGTGGGCCGTAGTGACAAAGGGGATGCCCATCCGGCGGCACAGCCCGCCGCACAGAAACGCAGGGATACGGGCATGGGCGTGGACAATATCGGGCCGTTCTTGCTTCAGAACGTCTTTCAGGATGGCCCGCGCCTTCCTCATCTGCTCCACATTCCGGCGATTCAGGGGGGCCTGATAGTGTCGGATGCCCACAGCGGTGATCTCCGGAACATAGACGCCCCCGTTGGATACGATAATCACGTCGTGTCCCTGACTTTTCAGCTGCTTGGACAATTCAACAATGTGGGTCTCCGCGCCGCCGATGTCCATGCCCATGGTGGCCATTAAGATCTTCATGGGTCGCCCCCGCTTTCTCTGTGATTTTCCCTCTGTCTTCAGTGGATTTCTACCACCGAGGCGACAAAAGAGGCATACTTGGTATTTAAGGTGCGGCTGGCATTGACGCCCAGTTCATACACCCGGTTGAGAATAAATCTGCCGTTATCCACCAGGCCGCTGCCCTCCAGGGTGATCATCAGGTCCACCCGATCATCACAGGACAGCTGGACGATGGTTCCGTCTTTCAGGTCACTCTGGAGTGTACCCTCGCTCACCTGAATATCCGTGATCTTACCCAAAGACCCGCCGGTGCTCCGTTCAGGGTCATACAGGCCGTCGCCGATGTGGATGGCGTCCAGAATCTCGGGCCGCTGGTTGCGCACCCATAGGGTAAAGGTAATCTGGGGATCCACCGTCCCCGTGCTGGTCTGGGGCAGCTGGGCCTTGTGGCGCAGAGCCACTGCCAGTATTACCACCAACAGGACCACCACCACATCGATCACGCTGATTTTGCCGAACAGCCGTCCGTTTTTGTCGATCAGTTTCATCCCTGCTGTCCCTCCTTCTCCCGGTGAATGGTCAGAATAGGTCCGCTGGCCATATAGCCCGGTCCCCGCAGATACACCGTAGTTCCGGCCCGGAGCTCATAGCCCCCGTCCAGCACCAGCGCGCTGTCCGTCTCGGTGGCATTGGCCTCTACGGTGACCAGCACATCCTCGTATCCCTCAATGGAAGTGTTGATGTACCTCCTGCTCTCCAGATTCAGGGACTGCGTCTGGTTGGGCACCACCTGACTGTCGATCACCGTGCCCAGGGCGTAGTTTTTAACCGTCTCGGTGAGTTCATCCCCAGCCTCCACCAGGCATCCGGTGCCCTCGATCATCTTCTGAAACCGGATGGTGTACCGCACTACGGAGGCAGTGGGGGTCTCCCCTGCGTTGTCAGCGGGTTTCAGGGCGTTCCAGGCCAAATAGCCTCCCACCAGCAGGGCGGCGATCAGCACCAGGGCGTCAAACAGGTTCAGCCGCAGGCGAAACCCGGTCCTCTTTTCTTCCATATCAGTGTGCTCCTTTCAAAACTTCCAGATAGACCTGCTCCGTATTTCGGGCAAAAACCTGTCCGGTAAAGCGTTCTTCAAATATCTCTCTGGCCCGGCGGCCCATGGCCTGTCGCTGCTCCGGATGGTCCATCAGCCGCTCCATGGCGGCGGCCAAGGCCCCGCTGTTCCGGCTGGGGAACACAAGACCGTTATCCCCATCCTTCACCAGCCATGGGTTTCCCCCATAGTCGCTGACAATAGAGGGCTTAGACAGGCTCATCCCCTCCAGCAGGGCGATGGAAGTGGCCTCGGTACCGAAGGAGGCGTTGAGCTGCACATCCAGAATGGACAGCAGCGCGGCCACATCGGAGCGGAATCCCAAACGGGGCATCACGTCCTCCACATCCAGTTCCCGGACCAGCCGATCCAGTTCCTCCGCCCACTGGCCGGTGCCGGCCACCAGAACCTTGAAGTCCCGGCCCTGGGTCTTCAGCTGCCGGGCCGCCTGAGCGATCAGGGCGTGGCCCTTATACTCCTCGATGCGGGCCAGAATTCCAAATACCACCGTGTCCGGACCGATGCCCAGTTCCTTTTTCAGGGCCGTCTGCTCCTCGGGCGTCGTGGCCGTCAGGGGGGCCACTCCGTTCATCACCACCGTGATCCGCTTGGGGGACACCCCGGACTCCACCAGATTATCCATGGTAGCGGGACTGACGGCAATGATCCGGTCGGCATAGTGCTGATTCAGCCAGCGGTTGACCCATCGTCCCGGGGGATATTTCAGCTTTGCGGGTACTGGAAAGGCGGAGTGCCGGCTGTACACCACGGGCAGGCCGCACTTTTTCGCTGCAATCCGCCCGGACAGGCAGCCGTGGGTGTGGACCAGGTCAGGCTTCACCCTGCGGATAAAGTGGGTCAACACCTTCACATCCTCTTTGCTGTAAGAGCGGTCGGCCATGGCGTCCACCTCGTGGACCTCCGCCCCCGCCTCCTTCAGCGGCCCGATCAGGGCGGAGCCCCGGGGCACGGCCACCAGGGTGCGGAAGCGCGCCCGGTCTGTGTACTTCAAATAGTTTAAAATCACTCGTCCGGCGCCGCCGATGTTCGTATCGCTGATAAGATTCAGTATCGTGATCATTTTACCGCCTCCCGCTCCGGCAGGGCGCTGCGTCCTGCCAATACGGCTCCTATACCCAGGACGGCCCAGAACAGGAACATCACCCGGTAATTATAGAAGGAATAATCCGTCATGGCCTGCACCAGAAAGCCACAGACGCTGGCCACCGCCGCAATCTGGAACAGGCGGCTGTCCCGGTCTTTTTCCCGGCCCATGGCCGCGCACAGGCGGCGGAAATAGTGGAACAGAATCATCAGGAACACCAGCAGCTCGCAAATACCCGCATCACAGATGATCTGTAAATACAGGTTGTGGGAGTGGGGCGCCACGATGGAGTTGTAACTGTAAGCGGGATAGACCAGGTTGAACGCTCCGTCCCCCGGGCCAATTCCGCACAGCCAATACTTTTTCAGCATGGCCAGTACGCCCATCCAGATATAGACCCGGTAAGAGGTAGAGGCATCCCCCATGTTGCCAATGCTGGTAAAGCGGCTGATCACCGTGTCCGGCATGACCAGAACCAGGGCTGCAAACGCGAAGGGCGCCAACAGAATCAATCTCGGGTCCAGCAGCACAAAGAACACCGCCCCCGCAAACAGCAGGCCCAGCCAGGCCCCCCGGGAGAAGGTGAGGAGCATACACACGCACATCAGCCCGCAGCAGATCAGCCATACCATGCGGCTGTTCCAATGCTTGGCAGTCAGCAGGCAAGCGCCGCCAAAGGGGATAATAAGAATAAAATACTGTCCCAACATATTGGGATTACTGAAGGTGGAGGGCACCCGGAAGGTGATGGAGGAGAACATATCGCTGTCTACCCAGGCCGCCGACTGATAGCCCCATCCGAACAGGTATTGACACACGCCGTAAAGGGCCACCACCGCCCCTACCAGCACCATGGCCCGGATCAGGCCGTCCAGCTGTCTCTTGGAGCGAATGGCGTTTTCCAGCACGATGGCAAACAGGAGAAAGGCCACCGTCAGCGCCCCAACCTTCAGGGAACTGCGCCGGGACACAGAGAACCAGGCCCCCGCCAAATAGACCGCCGCGTAAAGATAGATCCAGCGGTTCATGGGTGCGTAATACAGGATGCGGTCCCTGTCCCGCACAAAGGCCAGCAGCACAGTGGCATAGCCCACCGCCGCCAGCATCAGCACCAGAATGGACGCACCGGACACCGCCATCAGCGGGGCCAGCACCACAGGCAGGGCGCACCAGAAAAAGGGATGGCAGAACACACTGCCCGCAAAAAGCTTCTCCAGCCGCAGCTTGGCATATACCCAGGCCAGACCGTGGTGGACCGCCAAAAACAGCCGGTAAAACAGGCTGCTGTCAGAGATCCCCTTCTCCTTCTCCGTGGGGTGCAAAAACCACTGGATCACGCCGCTGCTCTGCCACTGCCGCCCGAACCAGGCGCACAGGGCCGTCAACCAGCGGCAGACCACACTGGCACTTACCATATTTTGCAGTTGTTCCATGGGTCAACCTCGTTTCTTTTTCCGCCCCAGCACAGTCCGGACGAGACCTGCCTCCTCCAGCTCCAGCAGAGCGGCTGCGATAAAATACACCAGTGCGCCGGCCAGTACGCAGGCGCCCATCAGGATCAGTTCTCCCAGCTTTCCACCAAGGAGATACTGCCCCAGGCCGCCCCGTACAGCCCACACCGCCGCCGCCATCAGCAGGGTGGACAGCAGCATTTTCCCCAGATCCAGCATCAAGGCTCTGTTCACCACATGCTCCCGCTGCATGGGGAGCAGCAGCAGCAGTGCGTACACCGTAGAGGAGGCGGCACTGGACAGAGCCAAGCCCACAATGCCCAGCGGCTCCACCAGCACCGCACACAGAGCCAGATTGGCCCCGATGGAGCAGGCGCCGGCGACCAAGGGGGCCAAGCCCTTCTGTCGGGCGAAATAGGCCCGGCTGAGGATGTTCTGCACAGCGTAACCCACCATGCCCAGGGACAGCCAGGTCAAGGCTGAGGAGGTGAGGGCCACCGACTGCCCGTCGAACTGGCCGCCGCCGTACAGGAAGGAGATCATGGGCCGGGACAGGAGCATCAGCCCCGCCACCATGGGCAGAACGAAGAACAGCGTCCCGTGGAGGGACATCCGCAGGGTGTCCTCCAGTTCCCCCTGGCGCTCCCCCGCCGCCATACGGGACAGCCGGGGGAAGATCACATTGGTCACCGACAGCACAAAGGTCCCCGCAATGACCAGATAGAGATTGGTGGAATACTCCAGCACCGCCACACCGCCGCCGTCATACAGGTGGGAGCCGAAGCGGGAATTGATGACCAGGTTAATGGGCTGCACCCAGGTGGACACCATCACCGGTCCCATCAGGGCAAACACCTTCTTCATCCCCTCCGACCGGAGGGAGAGACTGGGGCGGAATACAAATCCCGTTTTCTTCAGGGAGGGCAGTTGGATCAGCGCCTGGAGCAGCCAGCCCACCAAGTAGGCCCCGGCCAGACCATAGATCCCAAACTTATCGTCTAAGAACAAAAAGTAGACGATGATAGCCAGGTTAGACACCGCAGACATCAGGGCCGGTGCGGTAAAGCGGTCCTGGGCCTGTAAAATGCCTACCAGCGAGAACGCCGCCCCCGAAAACAGCACCGTGGGGAACAGCGCCCGGGTGAGAGACACCGCCAAAGCGGTGGTGGCCGGGTCGGCATAGTCGGCAAAAAGGGCCACCAGCGGCCGGGGAAACAGCATGCCCAAAACACTCAGTCCGCCGGTGAGCAGCAGGATCACAGTGACAAATTGTCCGGCAAAGCGCTCCGCCTCTTTCCGCCCTTGCTTTTCCAGGTATTCGCTGAACACCGGAATAAAACAGGCGGCGATGGCGCTGGCAAATACCGCGTCAAAAAATACCCGGGGGATACGGCTGGCGGTGAAGAAGGCGTTGGCCTCCATCCCCACGCTGTAACGCACGGCCAGCAGCCGGTCCCGGTATAGGCCCATCACCTTTCCGATCAGGGTAATGGCCATCACCCAGCTGATGGTGCGGGCGGTATTGTCCCGTTTGGGGGCCATGGGACGCACCTCTCCTTTCGCAGGGGCACAGGCCCCAATATGAAACCAAACTATTTTACACCATTAAAACAGCTTTTTCAACCGCTGGCGGCTCAAGTTTATTTCTTGTTCATAACTGCCGCTGTCTTTTCCGGTCTCTTTCTTAATTTTCTATAAAGTCTCCACCTTTTTCCATTGTCCCTCGGGCCACACCCTGCTATAATAAGAGTTCCAGTCCGGCCCTGCCGGACCCCGTACTGTTTTTTACCGCCCAATGAAAAGGAGTTGCCATGAGATATACCATTTCCTCCCTGGGCCGCCGGGCCGCCGCTCTGGCTCTGGCCGCCCTGATGCTTATCCCCCCTGTCTTCGCCTCCGCCGCGGGAGAGGCGAAGCTGACCACCAAGCGCACCGTAGCCCAGGGGCTTACCTACATCAATACCATCTCCCAGCATCCCTCCACCGGGCGCACAGAGAGCTACGCCCTGGAGCTGGACCCGGACAGCCAGGTCCAGGCCATCATGCTCCAGTCCTCCGGCACCATCTACGCCTCCTCCACCATCAACGGGGCCATCAAGCAGGCCCAGCAGCAGGGCTGGCGGGTACTGGGCGCCATGAACACCGACTATTTCTCCACCGCCACCGGCGTTCCCATGGGGCTTTCCATCGAGGATGGCGTCTATAAGTCCAGCCCCGAGGGGTTTGGCACCATCGCCGTGGTGGGTGGCTCTATGGAGTACATCAGCGCTCCGGAGATCACCATGACCCTGACCCACGACAACACAGGGGAGGCGACCGTCATCCCCCATTTCAACAAATGGCGCACCGTGGGCAGCCTCTACCTGCTGAACCGGGACTTCTCCACCGTCTCGACCCGGACGGACGGCTCCGCCGGGTGGATGGTCCGCCTGAAGCTGACCGGCCGGGACCAGGGGAAGACCATGGAACTGAATTCCACCCTGCATTTCGAGGTCACCGAGCTGCTGCAAACCGATCAGTCCACCGCCATCGGCGAGGACGAGTATATCCTCACCGCCCAGAGCGGCAGCCAGTGGGACAGCCTGTACGAGACCTTCCAGGTGGGGGACACGGTGACCCTGTCTGTGGACTGCAAAAACGATGCCCTTTCCGCCGCCCAGTGGGCGGGCGGCTGCGGCGACCTGATGGTGTGGGACGGCGAGATGACCGACACCTCCACCTGGCAGCACAGTAAGGAGGGCCGCGCCCCCCGCACCGCTCTTGGTATGAAGAAGGACGGCACCCTGGTGTGCTATGTGGCGGACGGCCGGCAGTCAGGCTACTCCGGCGGGCTGACCCAAAAGGAGACCGCCCAGGAGTTGCTGGACCAGGGCTGCGTCTGGGCCGTCAATCTGGACGGCGGCGGCAGCTCCACCATGAGCGTACTGGTGCCCGGGCAGAGTACCCCCTCCACAGTGAACCGCCCCTCCGACGGCAAGGCCCGCAGCTGCGCCACCTTCCTGCTATTTGTCACCAAGGACCAAGGGGACGGGAAAAACCGCCGTCTGGTCCTGAAGGAGGACGGTCTGGTCGTTCTGGCAGGTTCCTCCGTCACTCTGGGACAGGCCGCTGTTCTGGACAGCGCCGCCAACCCCTTGGATACTCAGCCCACCGATCTGACCTTCCGCTCCGAGACCGGTCTGGGCAGCTTTGACGGTGCGGTTTATACCGCCGGAAGCAAACCCGGCACCGACACTGTGATTCTCTCCTCCCGCTCCCTGGGTCTTCAGGGTACCGCTCAGATCCACGTAGTGGACAGCCTGTCCGACCTGTCCGTCACCGCGGCCGGCAGCACCAAGGCCCTGTCCGGCTTGACCGTGAACGCGGGCAGCTCCGCCGCCCTGTCCGCCACCGGCACCTACTGGTCCCGGGCCGCCCTGCGCAGCGGCTCCGGCGTCACCTGGTCCGTGAATGGGGACGCCGGCACCATCACAGCCGACGGCGTGTTCACCGCCAGCTCTACCGGGGGAAGCGGCTCCATCGTGGCCTCCGCCGGAGGAATTACCCGCACCATCCCTGTAACCTTAAAAAATATCCACACCGATGTGGATGAGAGTCACTGGGCCTATACTGCCGTAGAGTACTGTTATGAAAACGGAATCGTGGGCGGTATCTCTCCCACCCTGTTCGGCCGGGATGAGCCCATCCGCCGGGGTGATTTTATCCTGATGCTGTACTCCGCCCTGGGCAAACCCGCTGTCTCCACCCCCTGCACCTTCCAGGATGTGTCGGCCAGCGACTATTACTGCACCGCCCTGGCCTGGGGGCAGGCCAACAGCGTGGCCTCCGGCATAGGAAACGGCTGTTTCTCCCCCAACGCCCAGATCACCCGGGAGCAGGCCTTCACCATCCTCCGCCAGGTCCTGCCCCTGCTGAACATCCAATGTAAGGACGGCAACCCGGATATCCTGAAGAATTACAGTGATTACTCCTCCTTCTCCGACTACGCCCTTATCCCCACCGCCACCTTAGTATCCCAAGGCATCGTCGGCGGCAAGGGCAGCGGCATCGACCCCGCCGGAAAGCTCACGCGCGCGGAGATGGCCATTCTGCTGTACAACCTGCTGCACTTTACCCCGCCGGAATCTCCCATTGTCCCCGATGAGCCCCAGCAGCCTGAACTGCCCTCCGACCTGTCTATCTCCCTGAACGAGACGGATATCACCCTCCGTTCCGGCGAGACCTTCCAGCTGGAGGCCGCCGTCCTGCCCCAGGAGACCCAGGCGCAGCTGACCTGGACAGTCAGCGACCCCTCTGCCCTCACCGTAAACTCCAAGGGGGCGGTCACCAACATCTTCGCCGGGGTGGGCAACCCCACCGCCACCGTTACAGTCAGCTGCGGGGCCATCTCCGCCAGCTGTCTGGTCCGGTGTCAGGCCGCCCAGCTGACGGGCACGGTCACCGGGGCGGAACTGGGTCTGAACGTCCGTTCCGGCTCCAGCACGTCAAGTTCCATCATCGGTTCTCTGAAAGAGGGGACCCGAGTGGTGGTATTGGAGGCAGATATTGACGGTTGGCACCAGATCTTATTTGTCAGCAACGGACAGGCCGCCATCGGCTATGTCTCGGCCAACTATCTGGTTCTGAACCAGTGATCCAATTACGACCGCCGGAAGGGAGCTTTTCTATGGCTCGCATCATCCCCATCACAGACTTCACCGCTCCGGA
>CAJMQD010000001.1 GCA_905215425.1 uncultured bacterium | reverse complement strand
CCCCCATGTCCAGCAGATGGGCCATCACCTCGGCCTTTTCGCTGCGCTCCACCTGAAGGCTGTATTGGACGATGTCGGGCCGGTTCTCCTGGTCGGCCTGGACGGTGATCTCCACCGGGTCCCGCTGATAGACCCAGGAGATATCCAGCACCTCCCGGGAGATGGTGGCGGAAAACATGCCCAGATTCCGCCGGCGGGGCATGGTGTCCAGAATGTGGGTCACGTCCCGGACAAAGCCCATATCCAGCATCCGGTCGGCCTCGTCCAGCACCACGGTCTGCACCTTGTCCAGGCGGACGGTGCGCCGCTTCATGTGGTCCATCAGGCGGCCCGGGGTGGCCACCACGATCTGGGGGGACTTTTTCAGCTGGGTGATCTGCTTTTCAATGGGCTGCCCGCCATACAGGCAGACCACCCGCACCCCCTCTTTAAAGGCGCACAGGTCCCGCAGCTCGTCCTGGATCTGGATGGCCAGCTCCCGGGTGGGGGCCAGGATCAGTCCGGTGACGTCACTGCAATCCGGGTCGGTGTGCTCCACCATAGGGATGCCAAAGGCAAAGGTCTTGCCTGTCCCCGTAGGGGCCTTGGCAATGACGTCCTTCCAATCCATAAAGAAGGGAATGGCCCCCGCCTGCACCGGGGTGGCCTGAACATACCCCTTCTTCTCAATGGCCCGCATCACTACCTCTGACAGGTGCAGGTCGCTGTAATTTACTACATCGTTTACGGTCTGACCGTTGATCTCCATGCTGTTTTTCTCCTTTTCTTTTTCCCGTCTGTCCAGACAGGCCGGGACACATTCAGCAAAGATCCAAGGCCGACCCAAAATTACGCACGCCGTTTTCCTCCGGCGCGGCCCCAGATCTGCGGGGAAACTCCCCCATTTTATATGTATTGTTTTATTATAGCGGCTCCGGCCGCCCTTGTCCACCAGAAAAGCCCTGCGGCAACGAAAAACCGGGACCGCGTCTCCGCGGTCCCGGCCAGTCGGTTCAAAATATCACTGCATCAGGCACAGCGCCAGAGTGAGCACCACCCAGGCGATGGCCACCCACTTAGTCCAGCGGGCCAGCTTGGCGTCCACGCTCTTGGCCTTGTTCTTGGACAGGAAGGTATCCGCACCGCCGGCGATAGCGCCGGACAGACCGGCGGACTTGCCGGACTGGAGCATGACCACAGCCACCAGGACCAGAGAGAACACCACTTGCACGATAGTAAGCGCGAGCTGCATAAAATTCGTTCCTTTCAAAGCCCCGGCACCGGGGCGAAAATTCATCGAGTCGGGCCTGTTCGGTCCGGACGCAGAAATGATGATACCATATCCCCCGGCAAATTGCAAGGGATTTTCCCCATTTCCCGGGATTTTCTCCCGCTCCGGCCTGTCAGGCCATCCCCCGCCAGCGCACCGGGCCGTCGTCCTTCCGCCGGTAGTACACCACGCCGGACTCCACCGTCATGTCCACCTCGTCCAGGTCCACCAGGAAGTCCAGCAGGAAGTGGACGTTCCGCTCGTAGTACAGGCCCCGGCGGGGGCGATGGGAGTGGAGCTCCAGCCGCTGCACCATCAGCTCCGTCACCTGACAGAAGTTCCGGGGGACGGCCAGCAGGTCCTTCACCGTCTGCACCCGGTTGAGCAGCAGCGCCTGATTCTGGCGGACCAGCTCCCCGATCTCCGTCCCGGAGCAGACGCTGCGGTGGGCGATGATGTAGGCGTCGCACCCCAGGCCGGGCAGCTTCTCCCGGCTTTCCATCATCATCTCCAGGGACAGGCCGTAGGGCAGCTTGGCGTTCAGCTTTTCGCCCGACAGCAGGGCGTCGGCGGCATAGCACACGTTGTCCGGGGTGATCACGCTCACATGTCCCACGGAGTGGCCGGGGGTATGCACCACCCGGAAGGTGTGTCCCTCTGCCTCGAAGGGGCCGTCCTCTATGGGGTAGTAGTGATCAGGCCGGTGGACCAGACACTCCGATTCCTCCCGGATCATCCGCATCGGCAGGGTAAGGAAGTAGCACTTCAGGCTGAGCAGGCTGCGGCACAGGCCCGCCTCCTCGGGGGTGAGCCAGACCTGCGCGCCGTACTTCTCCTGAAAATACCGGTTGCTGGCACAGTGGTCGATATGGGCGTGGGAGCACAGGATGGCCGTGGGCGTCAGGCCATGCTCCAGCAGCGTGTGCTCCAGATCCTCCCGCTCCTTCAGCAGGCCGGTATCAAGCAAAATACATTTTCCGCCGCCCAGCAGATACAGGGGGATCAGCTCCTCCCCCTCCAGCACATAGGTATCGCCCTTTACCTGAGTCAGCTCCATGGCTGTTCTCCTCCTTATTTCTCTGTCCCGCGGCGGGATCGGGCCGTCTTTAAATAGACCATCAGCACCGCCACATCCGCCGGAGAAACGCCGGACACCCGGCTGGCCTGTCCCAGGTTCAGGGGGCGGATCTCCTCCAGCTTTTGCCGCGCCTCCAGCCGCAGGCCGGTAATGGCGCGGTAATCCATATCCTTCGGCATGGGATAGTCCTCCAGGCGGCGCATCTCCTCCACCTGGCGCAGCTGGCGCTGGATGTAGCCGTCGTACTTCACGGCGATCTCCACCGCCTGGCGCTGCTCCGCCGTCAGCTCCGGCCGCTCCGGGTCCAAGGGGGCAAGCTCTTCGTAGGTCACCCCCGGGCGTCGCAGCAGATCGGCCAGCCGCGCCCCATTGGGGGCCTCCGGCTGCCCATGGCGGGCCAGCAGGGCGGACAGCTCTCCCCCGGGGGCCGCGCCGGCATGTTCCAGGCGCCTGCACTCCCGCTCCACGGCGGTATATTTCGCCTGTACGGCCTCATACACGTCCCGGCTGACCAGTCCCAGCTCATACCCTATGGGCACCAGCCGCCGGTCGGCATTGTCCTGCCGGTGGAGCAGGCGGTACTCCGTCCGGCTGGTCATCATGCGGTAGGGCTCGTTGGTGCCCTTGGTCACAAGGTCGTCAATGAGCACGCCGATATACCCCTGGTCCCGGCGGAGGACAAAGGGGGACTGTCCCTTTATTTTCCGTGCGGCGTTCACTCCGGCCACAAAGCCCTGCACTGCCGCCTCCTCATAGCCGGAGGAGCCGTTGAACTGTCCCGCTCCGTACAGGCCGGAAACTGCCTTGGTCTCCAGGGTAGGCAGCAGCTGGGTGGGGTCCACGCAGTCGTACTCGATGGCGTAGGCCGCCCGGGTCATCTCCGCCCGCTCCAGACCGGGGACGGTGTGCAGCATCTCCACCTGCACCTCCTCGGGCAGGGAGGAGGAAAATCCCTGGATGTACAGCTCCTCGGTATCCAGTCCCATGGGCTCGATAAACAGCTGGTGGCGCTCCTTGTCCGGGAAGCGCTCCACCTTGGTCTCGATGGAGGGGCAGTACCGGGGGCCCACCCCCTGAATGGTGCCGTCATACAGGGGGGAGCGGTCCAGATTCTCCCGGATGATCCGGTGGGTGACCTCGTTGGTATAGGTCAGGTAGCACACCGCCCGGTTTTCCGGGGGCGTTTGGGTGTACAGAGAGAAGCGCAGGCCGTCCTCCTCCCCCCGCTGGATCTCCATTTTGGAGAAATCCACGCTGCGGGCGTTCACCCGGGGGGGCGTGCCCGTCTTGAACCGGCGGATGGACAGTCCCAGCTCCTCCAGACACCGGGTCAGGGGCAGGGCGGCCATCAGGCCGTCGGGCCCGGACTGCCGCACCACGTCGCCGATGATGGTTCGGCCGCCCAGGTAAGTCCCTGTGGCGACGACGGCGGCCTTCACCCGGTACACCGCCCCGGTGTGGGTCACTACGGCGGACACCGCTCCGCCCTCTGTGCGGACGGCCACCACCTCTCCCTGCTTCACCCACAGGTTCTCCTGCCGCTCCAGGGTGTGCTTCATTACCTTCTGATAGTCCCGCCGGTCGGCCTGGGCCCGCAGGGACCACACCGCCGGCCCCTTCCCCCGGTTGAGCATCCGGTATTGGATACAGGCCCGGTCGGCGGCCCGGCCCATCTCGCCCCCAAGGGCGTCCAGCTCCCGCACCAGATGGCCCTTTCCCGTGCCGCCGATGGCGGGGTTACAGGGCATATTGCCCACCGCATCCAGATTCACCGTAAAGCACAGGGTGCGCAGCCCCAGACGGGCGGCGGCGAGGGCCGCCTCAATGCCCGCGTGTCCGGCCCCAATGACCGCAATATCAAATTGTCCTGCGTCGTATTCTCTCATACTCGAATCCCAAACCTTTTCTCTCCGGCCCCGCGGGTACCCGGGGATTTTCAAAATGCTCGGGACGAATGAATCGTCCCTCCGCAAATTGATTTTTCAAATCAATTTTACGCGCAAAGCGCGTCCCGGCTTCGCCGGGGCCCTGGGTGGCCGGCCCCGATGACCACAATATCAAATTGTCCTGCGTCGTATTCTCTCATAGTCGAATCCCAAACCTTTTCTCTCCGGCCGCGCGGGTGCCCGTATCCGATCTGTTCTTCCCATCCCGCAGGGGCCGGCCCGATAGGGCATCAGGCCCTACGGCGTGTATCGTCCTGCGGCCCAGGGCTGCCCATAACCCGCGATCAATAATTTTATATTTTACCACGATTCTCCCCGCCGGGCAAGACTTTCGCCCCGCCTGTCCCCTATTTCATCTTGAATCCTCTGCGGCTTTTGTGCTATACTAAAGAGTAATATTGTATTTTCACGCCAACGGCGTCAACTAAGGAGGGGTCTCAACGAAATATCAGGCATGGAGCGTGGCCCCTCCCAACCCCGAGGGCCGTACCGCGCTGGAGCAGGCCGGACTGCCCCCCCTGCTGGCCGCAGTACTGTCTGCCCGCGGGATAAACACGGCGGAGCAGGCCCGCAGCCTGCTGGATCCGCCCCAGCAGGAGCTTTACGATCCCCTGCTGCTGAAGGACATGGACCAGGCGGTCAGGCGAATCCGTCAGGCCATTCAAACCGGCGAGACTGTCGCCGTCTACGGGGATTACGATGTAGACGGCATCACTTCTACCTGTCTGCTCACCGATTTTCTCACCCATCAGGGGCTTTCCGTAGTCCCGTACATCCCCAGCCGTCTGGACGAGGGCTACGGTCTGAACCAGGAGGCCGTCACCCTGCTGGCGGCTCAGGGGGTTTCGCTGATCATCACGGTGGACTGCGGCATCACCGCCGTAGAGGAGACGGAATTGGCCCGCTCCCTGGGGGTGGATGTGGTCATCACCGACCACCACGAGTGTAAAGATGCGCTGCCCCGCGCCTGCGCGGTGGTGGACCCCTGCCGTCCCGACTGCCCCAGCCCCTTCAAAGAGCTGGCCGGGGTGGGGGTGGCCCTGAAGCTGGCCATGGCCGTGGCCGGACCGGAGCAGGCTCAGGCCGTCCTGCTGGACTATGCCGACCTGGCCGCCATTGGCACCATTGCCGATGTGATGGAGATGGCCGGCGAAAACCGCATTCTGGTCCGCCAGGGCCTGAAGCTGCTGGAGCACCCGCGCCGGCTGGGGCTGGAGGTCCTGTTGAAGGAGGCCGGGCTGGACGGCAAGCCCCTCACCTCGGTCTCCATCGGCTATACCCTCGCCCCCCGGATCAACGCCTCCGGCCGCATGGGACAGGCCATGCTGGCCGTAGAGCTGCTGCTGACCGACCGCCCCGACCGGGCCGCCCAGCTGGCCCAGACCCTGTGTGCGCTGAACCGGGAGCGGCAAACCATCGAGCTGGATATCTTTCAGGATTGCGTCCACCGCCTGGAGGAGGCCCCCCAGGAGGGGGTCGTCGTCCTGGCCGACGAACGCTGGCATCAGGGCGTGGTGGGGATCGTGGCCTCCCGGCTGAGCGAAAAGCTGTGCCTGCCCTGCTTTATGATCTGTCTCGACCACGGGGTGGGCAAGGGCTCCTGCCGCTCTTACGGCGGTGTAAACCTGTTCCAGGCGTTGTCTTCCTGCGCTGCCCTGCTGGAGGGCTTTGGCGGCCACGCTCTGGCCGCCGGCTTTACGGTCCGCGAGGAGAATATCCCCGCCCTGGCCGCGGGACTGCGTCAGGCCGTGGCCCAGCAGCTGAACGGCGCTCCCCCGGCCTCCGTTTTAAAGGCGGACGCCGCCGTTCCTCCCCAGCTGCTCACCGTGGAGCAAATTCAGGCCCTGGACCGGCTTGAGCCCTGCGGCGCGGGCAACCCCCGCCCCGTACTGGTGCTGAACGGCGCCTTTGTCCAATCCATGACCCAGGTGGGCCGGGGCCGCCACCTGAAGCTGCGGCTGGAAGCCCGGGGCGTCTCTTTAGACGCCATCTTCTTCTCCGCCGACGCCGCCCAGTATCAGCTGTCCCCCGGCTGCCGGGTAGACGCCGCCTTTTACCCCCAGATCAACGAATTCCGCGGGGTGCGCTCCGTCCAGCTTCAGCTTCTGGACCTGCGGGGCGGGCTCACCCGGGCCCAGCTGGAGCGGCTGGCCTTTGATAAATATTTCCGCGGGGAGTCCCTTTCCGTCGAGGAAAGCTGCGCTCTGCTCCCCGTCCGCACCGATTTTGTGGTGCTCTGGCGGTGGCTGGAGCGCCAGTCGGTCCGAACCCCTGTGATTGAAGACAGCCCCGAACACATCGCCCGGGGCGTGGCCCGCAGCTCCGGCCAGCCGGAAGTGCCCGTGCGCACGATGGTGTGCCTGAAGGTGATGGAGGAGCGGGGGCTGATTTCTCTGGATGGCCGAGAGCGGCTGTCGATCACCCTGCACCATCTGGAACACAAGGTAGACCTGGACGACTCTGTGATCCTGCGCCGCCTGCGCCGCTTCGCCGGACAGTAAGCGCTGTCCACGTTTCCATACATCTCTCGGAGGTATCCTATGGACCCCATTTTAGAAAGCTATCAGGCTCTTGAACAAAAGGTAGCCGCCTATACCACTAATCTGGACGCCGCACGGCTGCATGACGCCTTCACCTTTGCCTATGCGGAGCACCAGGGGCAGCTGCGCAAAAGCGGCGAGCCCTATATCATCCACCCCCTGGCGGTGGCCGATATCGTGGCCGACCTGGGGCTGGATGTTGACAGCGTCATTGCCGCCCTGCTCCACGACTGCATCGAGGACACCCCCGCCACCCATGAGGATATTGCGAAAAAATTCGGTTCTACGGTGGCCGACCTGGTAGAGGGCGTTACGAAGCTGACCCGGATGCAGTATGTCTCCAAGGAAGAGGAGCAAATGGAGAACCTGCGGAAGATGCTCATGGCCATGTCCCATGACATCCGGGTGATCCTCATCAAGATCTGCGACCGGCTGCACAATATGCGCACCATGGAATACCAGTCTCCCAAAAAACAGCGGGAGAAATCCCTGGAGACCATGGAGATCTACGCCCCCATCGCCCACCGCTTAGGTATGCAGAAGCTGAAGTGGGAGCTGGAGGACCTGTCCCTGCGCTATCTGGACCCTGTGGGTTACGAGGAGATCGAAACGCAGCTGGCCAAGCGCTCCTCCGCCCACGAGGAATTTCTCGCCAGTGTGCAGCAGCGCATCCAGCAGCGCATGGACGAGGAGGGCATCCGCTGCACAGTCTATGGCCGGGTCAAGCACATCTACTCCATCTACCGCAAGATGTACACCCAGAACAAGACGCTGGACGAGATCTTCGACCTGTATGCCTTCCGGGTGATCGTGGACGACATCCCGGAGTGTTACAACGTGCTGGGCTGTATCCACGATATGTTCAACCCCGTGCTGGGCCGATTCAAGGACTATATCAGCACCCCCAAGCCCAACATGTACCAGTCCCTGCACACCACGGTCATCGGCCGGGAGGGCATCCCCTTTGAAGTGCAGATCCGCACATGGGCCATGCACCAGACGGCAGAATACGGCGTGGCCGCCCACTGGAAATACAAGCAGGGCATGGCCAACGTCAAGCTGGGCACCGAATCCCAGTTCGAGTGGGTGCGCAAGCTGCTGGAGAGCCAGCAGGACACCGACGCCGAGGAATTTGTCCGCACGCTGAAGGTGGACCTGTTTGCCGACGAGGTCTTCGTCTTTACCCCCAACGGTGACGTAAAGAGCCTGCCCGCCGGCGCCACCCCCATTGACTTCGCCTATAACATCCACTCCGCCGTGGGCAACCATATGATCGGCGCCCGGGTGAACGGACGCATGGTCCCCTTCGATTATCAATTGGAAAACGGCGAGATCGTAGAGGTCATCACCTCTAAATCCGCCAAGGGCCCCAGCCGGGACTGGCTGAACATCTGCAAATCCAACGAGGCCCGGAACAAGATCCGCCAGTGGTTCAAAAAGGAGCGGCGGGAGGAAAACATCGTCACCGGCCGAGCGGCCTTCGAATCGGAGCTGAAGCACTCCAAGCTCTCTCTGGCCGCCATCACCGCCGAAGATGTGCTCCCCCATGTCCTGCACAAGGTGCGGTTCAACTCCCTGGACGAGATGTACGCCTCCATCGGATACGGCGGCACTACGGCGGCCAAGGCCGTCAGCAAGATCCGGGATGAGATGCTGCGTCTGGGCCGGCTGAAGGCCGAAAAAGCCGCGGCCGCCGGAAAATCTCTGGAAGACAGTGTCATCGTTCCCGGCTCCGCCCAGGCGGCCCCCGCCCCCGGCCCGTCCGGCAAGCCTCGCCACTCCGACTCCGGCATCATTGTGGAGGGGCTGGGCAACTGTATGGTAAAATTCGCCAAGTGCTGCACCCCCGTCCCCGGCGACCCGGTGATCGGCTTTATCACCCGGGGCTACGGTGTATCTGTTCACCGGAAGGATTGCCCCAACGTGGCCCTGAGCCAGAGCAAGCCCGAGGAGGCCGACCGGTGGATCAACATCGCCTGGGCCGAAGACAGCCTGCCCACCTATAAGACGGCCCTGGAGCTGTCCGCCAAGGATCGCAGCGGCCTGACCCTGGATTTGGCCATGGCCCTCTCCTCCGCCCAGGTGAAGGTCAGCTCCCTGTCCGCCCGCTCCCTGCCCGACGGCCACGCCGCCGTCAATCTGGTGGTGGAGGTAAAGGACCTGAAGGAGCTGAACGGCGTCATCAACAAGCTGAACAACATCCAGGGCGTGTATTATGTCGCCCGGAGTTCCGGGAAGTAAGGACGGACGATTTCATCCATATGGATCAACGGCGGCCCGATGGGGGCATCGGGCCCTACATCGTCCTTACAAGCTTCGTATGCCCCAGGGCAGTCTCTCTTGCCCCTGCGGGGCAATTCACCTTCTCATTCATTTCCGCCGGGGCGGCGAAAATTCATTCACTCCGCTGCTCGTCCTCTCCCCAACGTGACCGCTTACGCTGGGTCACGTTTGGGACCCCGAATGGCCACCTTCCCCCCTGGGTGGGGAAGGCTTTCACGAAGCGGCGCTTTAGGCTTCCCCACTCAGGGGGGAAGCTGTCGAGCAAAGCGAGACTGATGAGGGGGCCTGCCGATAAAACAGCGGGCGGATAATATCCGCCCCTACGGCGTGTAACGTTCGTTGTTTCCTGGTAGGGGCCGATGTCCCCAGCGGCCCGCAGGCGGATCACATCCGCCCGTTTCAAGCCCCCCTGATCGGGGTAGGGGCCTTGCCCCCACTCATCTAAAAGGGTGGGTTTGGGTGGGCATTAAATTTCTTTGGAGGTCTAACCTATGCGCGCAGTTGTCACCCGAGTCACCTCCGCCAGCGTCACCATTCACGGCAAGGTCAACGGCCAGATCGGCCGGGGCTATTTGATCCTGCTGGGCGTAGGCCCTGAGGACACCGAGGCCGTATGCGACAAGCTGGCGGACAAGATCTGTAATCTCCGCATTTTTGAAGATGAAAACGAAAAAATGAACCTGAATCTGGAGCAGGTGGGCGGCTCCATCCTGGTGGTATCCCAGTTCACCCTGTACGCCGATATCTCCAGCCGCCGCCCGGGCTTTTCCGGGGCAGCCAAGCCCGACCTGGCCATCCCCCTGTATGAGCGATTCATGGACCGCTGCCGCGCCCGGGGCTTCCCTGTGGAGCACGGAGAATTCGGCGCGGATATGCAGGTGGCGTCGGTAAACGACGGCCCTGTTACCATTCTGTTTGATCTGTAACAGTTATCCGGACACAGAAGGAGTGACGCACTATGAAAGTAAAACTGATGCAAGTGGGCCCCATCGGCACCAACTGCTATCTGCTGGAGGATGAGGAGACCGGCAAGGCCGCTGTCATCGACCCCGGCGAGGAGGCAGACCGTATCCTGGCCCAAATCAAGGCCGATCAGGTCGCGGTGGAGTACATCCTGCTGACCCACGGCCACTACGACCACACCACCGCCGTACCCGCCCTGCACGCCGCCCTGCCCGACGCCAAAATTTATATCCACGCCGCCGACGCCAACGGGGCGGGCAGCCGCCTGTTCCCCCTGTCCGGCGCAGTGAAGGAGCTGCATTTCTATGACGAAGGGGACACCCTTACCCTGGGCAGTCTCACCATCCACGTCATGTACACCCCGGGGCACTCCAAGGGCAGCGTCACTCTGCTGGTGGGCGATGTGCTGTTCACCGGCGACACCCTGTTTGCCGGCTCCTGCGGCCGCACCGATCTGGCGGGAGGCAGCTACGAGGAGATCATGTCCTCCCTGGCCCGGCTGGGCAAGCTGGAGGGGGACTACCACGTGTGCCCCGGCCACGATGTGACCTCCACCCTGGAGCGCGAGCGCCAGTTCAACCCCTTCCTGCGGGAAGCGCTGCGCCAGAACTGATTCCCCGCACCAACCCCGTTTGTGCTCCCGTCCCCTGTGGGTGGGAGCACAAAAAACATCCCCACAAAAGGACGGACTTCTATGAAGCTGAGTTTTCACGGCCATGATGAAAAATACGCGGTGGAGCAGAGTATGCTCAGCCTGTTCCCCGGTGAGAAGCCGGTATACAGCCCGATCCAGCCCGGCGAGGACAACTGGGCCGAGGTCACTTTGCACGAAACTGCCGACCGCTGTCAGGCTCAGGTCGCCCTGTGCCGCGGGGGCAAAACCGCCCGCCAGGCCTTAGACGCCCCCCTGTCCGGGGACGACTTTCAGCGGGAGGGCATCCGCCGCCGGGCCATCGGCCGGTGCTTTTTCCTGGCCGCGCGGCAAGTTCTGGACCGAGATCCCCCCTGGGGGATGCTCACCGGAGTGCGCCCGGTCAAGCTGCCCACCCGCTTCCTCAAGGCCGGTCAGCGGGAGGAGCAGGTGCGAGACACCCTCATTCGGGACTACTACATCTCCCCCCGCCGGACCGATCTGGCTATGGACTGCGCCAAGGCCAGTCTGGCCGTCAGCAAAGATCTGCGGGACGACCAGGTGTCCCTCTATATCGGCATCCCCTTCTGTCCCACCCGGTGCGCCTACTGCTCTTTTGTATCCGCCGATGTTCACAAGGCGCTGAAGCTGGTCCCCTCCTATGTGGAGGCCCTGCTGGGAGAGCTGGACGCCACCGGCCAGGCCCTGTCCAAAGCCGGGCTGACCATTCACTCCCTCTACATGGGCGGCGGCACCCCCACCACCCTGAGCGCGGAGCACCTGGACCAGGTCCTCACCCGGGCGGAGCAAGTTCTCCCCCTGGACCGCTGCATCGAATACACGGTGGAAGCCGGACGGCCGGACACCATCACCATGGATAAGCTGAACGTGCTGGCCCGCCACGGAATCGGCCGCATCTCCATCAACCCCCAGACGCTGGAGGATCATGTGCTGGCCGCCATCGGCCGCAAGCACGACGCCGGCGCTATTTTCGACGCCTTTGCCATGGCCCGGGCCGTGGGCTTCGACTGCATCAACGCCGACCTGATCGCCGGTCTGCCCCGGGACAGCGAGGAGGGCTTCCGCCGCTCTCTGGACGGGATGTTGGAGTGGGGGGCGGAGAACATCACCGTTCACACGCTGGCCCTGAAGAAGGGCTCCGCCCTGATGACCCGGGACCAGGGCGGCACCCTGCCCCCGGGGGACGAGGTGGCCCAGATGCTGGACTACTCCCTGGACACCCTGCGGGGGTCGGGCTACGCTCCCTACTACCTGTACCGGCAGAAGTATATGTCCGGCGCCCTGGAAAACGTGGGCTGGGCCCTGCCGGGGAAGGAGAGCGTCTATAACATCGTGATGATGGAGGAGCTGCAGAGCGTTATTTCCGCCGGAGGCGGCGGCGTGACCAAGCTGGTGGACCCCAAAAGCGGCCGCATCCTCCGTCTGCCCAATCCCAAGTATCCCCACGACTATATGGAGCTTTACCCCAAAGTCCTATCCCAGAAAGAGGACATTCTGGACTTCTACCGGGGATAAGCCCCGCGCAAACTACGGCAGGCAATGCCATTCAGTTAAGGGCTTTGTCATTGCGCGCCAGTCCGCAGACTGGCGCGGCAATCCGTTTTCTCTGACGTTTTGAATACGGATTCCCACGGCAGTGACATCGGTCACTGCCTCGGAATGACAGGTTTCTCTTAACTGAATGACATTGCCACGGCAGGAGGTGCTCCCATGTCAGGGACACAAGATATCTTCCACTCCCGGGACAGCCGGTGTAAATCCCCCTATGGCGCTGTCCCCAAGGGCACCCAGGTTCGGCTGACCCTGCGGCCCCGGCGGGCCGAGGGAGTGTCCCGCTGTACCCTCACCGCCCGGTACGAGATGGACGGAGACCGCACCCTCACCCTGCCTATGGAGTGGTCTGGGCTGGAGGAGGGCCGGGACCTGTACGCCGCCGCTCTGCCCGCCGGCGGGCCGGGGCTGGTGTGGTACTCCTTCCGGGCGGAGCGTTTTAACGCCGACCCGCTGGAGCTTGGCCCCTATCAGCTGACGGTCTATGACGATTCCGAGACCGTGCCCGCCTGGTTCGGCCGGGGAGTGACCTATCAGATCTTCCCCGACCGCTTCTGCCGCTCCCATATTCCCGACCCCACGGGCATGGTGGGGGGGCGCACCGTCCACGAAAATTGGGCGGACTGTCCCCAGTGGCAGCCCGACGAGCAGGGGCAGATCCGCAACCGGGACTTCTTCGGCGGCGATCTGGCCGGAATAATGGAGAAGCTGGACTACCTGAAAGAGCTGGGCGTGGACACCATCTATTTCAATCCCATCTTCGAGGCCGCGGAGAACCACCGCTACGGCACCGCCGATTACGGGAACATCGACCCCATGCTGGGCACCGAGCAGGACTTCCGACGGCTGTGCGAACAGGCCCACCGCCGGGGCATCCGGGTGATGCTGGACGGGGTGTTCAACCATGCGGGCTTTGTCAGCCGCTACTTCAACGGCGACGGCTTCTACGGCCCCGGCGGGGCCAGCCGTGACCCCAACTCCCCCTACCGCAGCTGGTTCCGCTTTACCCACTGGCCCGACCGGTACGACAGCTGGTGGGGCATCCGCACCCTGCCCGCCTTCAACGCCCACGACCCCGGCTACCGCCGGTTCGTGTTCGGGGATGGGGACTCCGTCATCCGCCGGTGGCTGCGGGCGGGGGCCGACGGCTGGCGGCTGGACGTGGCCGACGAGGTGCCCGACGACTTTGTGGCGGGCATCCACCGGGCCGCCCGGACGGAAAAGTCCTCCGCCGTGGTCATCGGCGAGGTGTGGGAGGACGGCTCCACCAAAATCGCCTACGGCGTGCGCCGCAAGCACATTCTGGGGGGGCACTGTGACGGCCTGATGAACTACCCCTTCCGCACCGCCGCCCTGAATTTCCTGCTGGGCCAGGGGGCGGAGCAGTTTGTGGCCGCCATGGAGACTCTGCGGGAGAACTATCCCCCCTCCGCCTTTTTCTCCGCCATGAACTCCCTGGGCACCCACGATACCCCCCGGGCCCTCACCTTGCTGGCCCTGGGCTCCCCCTGCACAGACCAGTCCCGCCAGTGGCGGGCGGATTTCCGCCTGAACGGGGAGCAGCGTCGCCGGGGTGTGGAGCGATTAAAGGTGGGCTCCGCCCTGCTGTTCTGCTTCCCCGGCTCCCCTACGGTGTACTACGGGGACGAGGCGGGCATGGAGGGCTTCGAGGACCCCTTCAACCGCCGCACCTACCCCTGGGGGCAGGAGGACAAAGAGCTGCTGGACTGGTACGCCGCCCTGGGCCGGCTGCGACGGGAGCATCAGGCGCTACAAATTGGAAGCATCGAATATCTGTTCGATTCCGGAGATCTGCTGGCGTTCTCCCGCCGGGACGGACAGGAGACCGTCCTGTGCGCCTGCAACGCCGGGGAGCAGCCGCAGACCTGCCTGCTGGACTTCCCCGCGACCCCTCTGCTGGGGGACTGCACCGTGGAGCCCCGGGAGGAGGGCTATGCCCTCACCCTGCCGCCCCGCTCCGCGGCCGTGCTTTTAAGGTCTGAAACCCCTTGCGCCCCAATGGGTGCAACCGCTGATTGACAAAAAGGAATGGGCGCCTGGTAGACACAGGCGTCCATTTTTGCTATGCTGGGGGCAAGAAAATCACAGCTGCAACAGGAGGATTCCCCATGACTTTAGGACAACGAATTCAAGAGCTGCGCAAACAGCAGAATCTCTCTCAGGAAGAACTGGGCACCCGGCTGGGCGTGTCCCGGCAGGCGGTGTCCCGGTGGGAGATGGACGGGGCGGTGCCCGACGTGGATAAGCTCATCGCCATGAGCCGCCTGTTCTCCGTCACCCTCAACGACCTGCTGGGGGTGGAAGCCCCCGGCGGGGGGACGGAAACGCCGGAGGCAGAGCAGGCCGCCCCCCGGATCGTCATCGCCCCGGTGAAAAGCAGCCGCTGGAACGCCCTGCTGGCCGTGCTGCTGTGTCTGTGCCTGATCCTGACCGGATTTACTGCCGCCCAGCTGCGGCAGGCCGATCAGCGCCTGACCCGGCTGGAGCAGCAGGGGGCGGTGATCACCGCTCTGGACCCCAACGCCCCGCTGGTGGCAGCGGCGGAGTTCCGCTGCATCAACTGGGACAGCGCAGAGACCGCCTGCACTCTGGCTGTCACTCTCACCGCCGCCCAGATGGTGCCCGACCTGAAGGTCACCCTTCAGGCGGCGGATCAGGAGGGGAACGTCCGGGCGGAGGAGATGCAGCTTCAGGGGGGCTCCATCTGGCACCGGGGGCTGGACAACATCTATGTCTGGAGCACTCCCATCACCCTGTCCGCCGTCTTTGACGACGGCAAGGGGGGCGGCTACACCCAGCCCCTGTTCACCGTCGACGCCATCAGTCCCAACCAATACAACTGGAAGTCCCTGTGGGAGCAGTGACCTTCAGGCAGCGCAAAGATATGGGCGGCGGCATCAAGATATTGTTTCGGTATTTCGACTTTTTGTGACAAACGCGGGCGCGGCGGCCGGTTTCACCGGACGCCGCGCCCTGACAAGGTTACCATTAATCCTCTTTTGTTACCGGGTCCTTTCCCCGGGAAATCCGTTCCAGCCGGGCGATCAAAAACTGGGCGCACAGGCCGGTGAACAGGCCGGTGAACACCCCGGAGACCAGCAGCCAGGGCAGAAAGGCCATTACCGCCCAACTCTTCATCACCCCCGCCGCCACCAGCAGCTGTCCCAGATTGTGGAACACCGCCGCCATGGGGCTGGCCAGCCACAGCTGCTTCACCGTCAGGATACGGCTCAGCCCCGCCATCACCGCCCAGGCCAGCAGGCCGCCCCCGGCGGAGTACAGCAGGGTCATCATCTGGCCGGAGAACACCGCCCCCAGAAATACCCGGGCGGACAGGATCATCAGGGCGTCCCCCGGGCCCAGCACGAACACGGCGTACACCGTGACGATGTTGGCCAGCCCCAGCTTGACCCCCTGGATGGGCACCAGCGGGGGCAGCTGGGCCTCCGCCATGAAGATGGTCAGGGCGATGGCGGTGAGCAGGGCCAGCCGCACCACCCGATGTGAGCCGTCAGCCCGCCGCTGCGTCAAGACCGCTCCCCCCTCCCGTGATCTCGATGATCAGCCTGTTGGGCAGACATACAATGGGGGTGGTCCCGTCGGAGATATACCCCTGATGGACACAGATCTGGTCGGGACAGCCCGCCTTCGACACGCAGATGCGCCCTTTTTCCACCGTAATCGTGTTGGAAAAGCCCCCGGGGCCGTCTATGGTCAGGGTGTAGGGCGCCTCCACCCGGCTCAGGTCGATCTCCTCCACCACTTGGCCGTCCAGAGAGATGCGGGCCACATGTCCCTCGCTTTTGGGCCGCAGCAGCAGGAAGGCCGCCGAGCCCGCCAGAATCAGAATAAGGGCCGCCAGGATCGCTTTTACTTCTCGGCTCATTCCAGCACCTGCACCTCCCGTGTCTCCCCATCGGCCAGCGTAAAGCTGTCCTTCAGACCGGATGTGACAAAAATCTCTCCCGCATCCGTAATGAAAATCACGTCGAACTCCAGTCCGCTGTTCTCCCGCCAGAACCGGACGCCCTCCTCCAGCCCCATAACGAACAGGGCGGTGGACAGACCGTCGCACAGCAGGCAGGAGTCGGCCACCACCGTCACCCCCGCCAGACCGCTGCGGGCCGGGCTGGCCGTGGCCGGGTCGATGATATGGCAGTAGCGCACACCGTCCTGCTCAAAATACCTCTGGTAGCTGCCCGAGGTGCCCATAGAGCGGCCGCTGAGCTCCAGCACACCCAGATATGTCCCGCTGTCGCCTGCGGGGTCCTGGATGCCGATGCGCCAGGGGGAGCCGTCCGGCTTGCTCCCCACGGCGGCGATGGAGCTCTGTCCCAGGTCCAGCAGCGCAGAGGTAATGCCCCCCTGCTCCAGTTGCTGCCGCAGCAGATCGCCGGCATAGCCCTTGGCGGTGGCGCCGAAGTCCAACTGCTGCCCCGGGGCCAGCCGGGCCTGAGCGCCATCCTGGCTGACCTCCACCCGGGTGTAGTCGATGGCGGCCTTCAGGGCGTCCAGCTCCTCCCGGTTGGGGACAGTGTAGTTCCCGTCCGCAAAGCCCCAGGCCTTCACCGCGGCGTAGGCCGTGGGGTCCAAAGCTCCGCCGGTCAGCTCCGCCAGCTCCAGCGTCTGTTTCAGCAGCGCCCCGGACTGGGGCACCGCCGTCCAGGCGCCGTCTGCGGCATTCAGGGCGGCGGCCTCCCCCTCCGCCCCCTGGGCGGTCAGGGCAGCGTCCAGCTGCCGCAGGGTGTCCTCCGCCCCGCTCAGGGCCTGCCGCAGCTGCTCCTCTCCCACTTCACCGCTGCCATAGAGGGTAAGGTTCATCACCGTATCCATGGCCAGCACCGTGGCGGTCAGGGGCTGCTCCCCTTTGCCCGCGGCCGCGCAGCCCGTCAGCAGGGCACACAGCAGAATCAGCGCCGTCAGCCGCTGCTTCATTTACAGGATCTCCCGGTACATGGCGGCGGCGTCATTTTTGCCCACGTTGTCCGCCACCACCAG